>JALEKG010000011.1 GCA_022769185.1 Dorea sp.
ACAATAATAAACACCAGATCCAGTACAATATTCAAAAGTGCAGCCAAAACCAGAAAATATAATGGACGCTTACTGTCTCCCAGAGCTCTTAAAATACTGGCAAGCAGATTATAAAGCACTTGAGCTATGATTCCACCACAAATAACCATAATATAACTATAAGCCTGATCATACATATCATCCGGTGTATTCATCCAATGCAGAATATTTTCCATCATTGCCATACTAAGTACCGTAAGAATTACCGAGATCACGGCAGATAAAATTGCCGCCGATGCTACCGACTGTCGCATCGCCTTCATATTTCCGGCGCCAAAATGCTGAGCTGTAATTACAGTAAAACCTGCAGTCAACCCCATCAAAAATCCAATGATCAAAAAGGTCAAAGTTCCACAGGAACCTACCGCTGCCAACGCTGTATTTCCTACAAACTTTCCAACAATAACAGTATCTACCATACTATACAGCTGCTGAAATATATTCCCGACAAAGATTGGTAATGTAAAACTCAATATAATTTGGGCAGGCTTTCCCACCGTCATATCATTTTCCATTTCGAATTCCTCCTTTTTGATGTCTGTTTACACATGAACAGACCCCAATACACGATTGGGGTCTGTCAAAAAAACTTTATTCATTATAAACATTCTTTTTTTTAAATTCAATATGAATTTTTAACAAAAAAATCTTTTTTTTGAAGGTTCTTCTCTACTTCTTAGACTGATAAAGATTGATGATAATATCTGCACATTTCTCAATTCCAATTTCTCCACTGTCCAGAGAAAGATGATAATTCGGCGCATATCCCCACTTCATATCGGTATAAAACTGATAATAGGATGCCCGTCGTTTATCTTTATCTTTTAGTCTCTGAGCAGGCGACTCTTCTCTCTCTCCATGTTCCCGCACAATACGGTCTGAACGGTACTCCATACTTGCATGAATAAAGACACGCAAACAGTCCGCCTTTTCACGAAGAATAAAGTCTGCACATCTTCCGACAATCACACAAGGACCTTCTGCCGCCAGATCCGAAGAATCTCGGAAGCAGCAATGCAAATCCCACACCAAACACAATCTCCCGGATCATAGAAAGTGCCGTTGACTCCGCAGCTTTTCCCATTGCCTGCAGGAAAATAAAGCAGGCTTTGTTCACACAGGCAAAAATGACCAGACACAGATAGATCCGGAATGCCTTAATTGCAAAATCTGTGTAATAAGTACTTTCATTTGCCGCACCAAAGATTGCAATCAGCTGACGTGGCAGGAATTCCACAATCATAAATGCAATAACGCCAACGAAAGCTTCGTACATAAGAAGCTTACGAAAAAGGCTCTTCACCCTGTCTTTCAGTCCGGCACCCATGTTATATCCAACAATTGGAATACATCCTGCTGCCATACCTACAACAATAGAAATCACAATCTGGAAGAACTTCATAACAATTCCTACAACTGCCATAGGGATCTGCGCATACTGTTCCTGCCCAAAGACCGGATCTGCCGCGCCATATTTACGGATCATATTGTTAACTGCCGCCATAGACGCAACCAGTGAAATCTGTGAAAGAAAACTACAAAAACCAAGCACCAGTGTTTTCTGGATAATATGGCCACTCAGATGATAATCTTCCTTTGCAGGCTTTATCACCTTCATATGACAGATATACCACACTGCCAGCATTGCCGTAACAATCTGCCCCATGACAGTAGCAACTGCCGCGCCCATCATTCCCCATCGAAAGATGAAGATGAATACAGGATCCAGAATAATATTAATCACAGCTCCTGCCAGCGTGGAGACCATTGCAAATCTTGGATTTCCATCTGCACGGATCACCGGATTCATAGCCTGACCAAACATATAGAATGGAATTCCCAGAGAAATATTAAAAAAGTACTCCTGAGAGTGTTTAAATGTCTCTGCGTTCACTGTTCCTCCAAACATTGCAATAATCTGATCTCTGAAAATCAGATAAATTGCACACAGGATCAGACTGCTTACGATACTCAGAACAATAGAATTACCGACACTCTTTTTCGCTTTCTGCGGTTCATTCTTTCCAAGACTTAAGCTGACAAACGCACAACATCCGTCTCCGATCATAACCGCAATTGCAAGTGCAATAACTGTCAGAGGAAATACAACTGTATTCGCCGCATTTCCATAAGAACCCAGGTAAGATGCATTGGCAATAAATATCTGGTCAACGATATTATAAAGAGCACCTACCAGCAATGAAATAATACAGGGGATTGCATACTTCTGCATCAACTTTCCGATACGTTCCGTCCCCAGAAAAAGATTAGAATTTGTTTCCATTGGAATACACCCTTTCATATAAAATTAATTACGTATAAATTGTGTAGCAACACACTCCAAAATGGTCCACGGACCTTTTTATCACATGATTGCAACAAAAAAACGTGCAACAAAACTGGATTTACGCAGTTCTGCTACACGTTATCTGTATCATAGCATAAATATATTATATTTTCAAAGGTGAATTTGCATAAAAATGATACCTCTCTGTATCATAAAACTATCCGATTCCTCCCAAAATAATTCCCAAAATCAAAACCACAAAACAGATTGGACAGAAAAGATACTTACAGGCCGGATATAATATCTTGCTGACAGCCTTTTCCCGTCCTTTATTGACTTGCTGTTCTACATACTCTTTTCCACATACCCAGAAGAACATAATCGCAGCCAGACCTGCTCCCAGTGGACAGATGTAAATGGACAGCATATCCATCCACCCTGATACAATCCCCTGAATACAGACAGCAATAACTGCGCTGAATACACCTGTCACTGCACAAGCCGGCACACGGTCTAACCGGAACTTTTCCTGTACGGTTGCAATTGGCGCCTCATATAGATTAATCAGGGAAGACATTCCTGCAAACAACACTGCAACAAAGAAAATAACTGCAACGATCTTTCCTCCCGGCATTGACTGAAACAGATTCGGAAGGAAAATAAACATCAGCCCCGGTCCTCCCTGGTCTAACTGAGTTCCTGTAGTTGCCATGGCCGGAATAATCACCAGCGCCGCAAGCAATGCTGCCAGCGTATCAAATAACGCAACTCTTCCTGCAGATGCCGGAATATTTTCTTCATCTGAAAGATAAGATCCATAGATCAGTGTTCCGTTTCCAGCAATAGACAGGGAGAAAAATGCCTGGCCCAGAGCAAATATCCATGTCTTTGGATTCGCAAGCGCCTGGCTGTCCACGCGAAAAATGTACCGGTATCCATCCAAAGCTCCCGGCTGAAAAAAGACGTAAACACCAAGAATCACAAACAACAGGAAAAAAACCGGCATCATCACTTTATTCGCTTTCTCAATCCCGCTCTGTACTCCCAGCATCAAGATCAGCATTGCAAGTACCAATGCCACCAGAAGCCATCCATTATTACCAAATGCAGATGCCATGCTTCCAAATGCAGCGCCAAATCCATCTACATCCTCCGCCGCAAGTGTTGCACCGGTAAATGTGCCGACCGTATACTTCAGGATCCACCCCAGTACTACCGTATAACCAATTGCCATTGCAAGGGAACCCAGAACCGGGATCAGACCAATTGCCTCTCCGATTTTTCTATTTCCTTTTCTCTCACACGCATATCCGAATGCATCCACCGGACCCGATCTGGTTGCCCGGCCAAAACTCATTTCGCCAATGATTCCGGTAGAACCGATTAAAATGACAAAAATAAAATACGGGATAATAAATGAACCGCCCCCGTAAAGCGATACTCTGGTCGGAAACATCCAGATGTTCCCCATTCCGACCGCTGACCCGATACATGCGAGAATGAATCCCCATCTCGAACTAAATGAATCTCTCTTTTTCATACATCTACCTCATGTAAACTGTTATAAAACTCACAACAGTTCTATATTATTTTTCCTGTTTGCTTAGTATACTATATACACGTAAATGTTACAAGCATGTCATTTTACTTTTATTTGTCAATTAATTCACAAAAACTATATCCTTTCTTCTGTATAAATGTTATACTAGAATCAATAATTATACAAAAAGGAAGGGAATAATCATGATCATTTGTGCAAAACACATCATTACCGGAGATGGTAAAACGATACTGGAAGATCAGGCTGTTGCCATCGAAGATGGAAAGATCAAAAAAATAGGGACAAAGGAGGAACTTACCACAGAATTTCCACAGAAAGAAGTAAAAGATTATGGGGATGCTACTCTTCTGCCTGGTCTCTGTGATATGCATGTTCATCTTGGCTACTGGTTCTCACAACCGGACAGTTTTAATTACAACGACCAACTGATCACTCTATATGCTTTACAACATGCACAAGCTGCATTTGAGCGCGGAATCACCAGTGTCCGTGATATGACTTCTGCAAGGAAATTATGTGCTACTCTAAAAATGGCTGCCGAAAAAGGATTTATCACAATTCCGAGAATTACTCATGTAGATAATGGAATGTGTATGACAGGAGGTCATGGCTGGGATGATGATATTGCCCAGGTAGATGGTCCATGGGAAATCCGCAAAGAAATCCGCCGGCAGGTACGAGATGGTGCAGAATGGGTAAAAATCCTGACGACGCATAGAAGTCATATTCCTGAATATACCCAGGAGGAGCTTGACGCAGCAGTCGATGAATGCCACAGACGAGGAATCAAATGTGGAATTCATGCAGGTACACAACCAGGAATCCAGATGAGTATTGACGCTGGTTTTGATACGATTGAGCATGGTACTTTCATGACCTATGAACAGGCTCAGCAGATGGCAGAGAAAGGACTTGCATGGACTCCTACCATTATGGCTTATACATATCTGTATGAAATTACGAAAAAGAATCTGGAAGAATGTGCCGGGAAGCCAGTCAACGATCCTGTCATGCAGAAAGAAATGGCAAACTGGGAATACTTTGAACCAGCCTATAAAGCCTATCGTGACAACTTTAAAAAATTCTACGACACCGGAGTGACCGTCCTTGCCGGAACCGATATGGTAGTATATGGTTCTCCGCTGCTTCCACTTCCAAGAGAGCTTCAGTACATGGTAGAATACGGCATTACACCGGTCCAGGCCATCCAGACCGCTACTTCTAACCCGGCAAAAGTACTCGGCTTTGAGAACGAACGCGGGCTGGTGAAAGAAGGGCTCGATGCAGACCTTCTCGTTGTTGGCGGCGACTTAAGCAAAGACATTACCTTATTAAACGATGTAAAACTCGTAACACTGGGTGGAAAGAGAGTCTTTGAAGATGGTATCCGCTACGTAGGAACTCACAATATGTTTATGTAGAATATATAAGGGATTGCATCCGCAATCCCTTATTATTATTTATCCTTTCGCTTTTTCATCCCAGAAGGTGCAATCATTTCTTCCGATCACAACTGAAGTAAATGGTGTCCCGTCATTTTTCTTATAATGCTTTGTTGCCCGAAGTACATATTTCGATCCCACATAAACAATCGGTACATTAAAGAACACAATCAGAATATTTCCAAGATCAGAGAACGCCCACAAGTTTCCAAGTTCCAGACCTGCTATGTTACACATGATACCAAATGCTGCTACAAAAAGTGCAATTCCTCTGACTACATTAATGAATCCCTGGTCCTTTCGAATCCGGTTCGCAGCAATCTCTGAAAAACTGATCATTCCCAATAGACATGTATATGCGAACATACAGAAGCATAAGGTAATCAGAAATGTCACGATCGCATTTGCTGAAGTTCCCGGTGTCAGTGCTGCAATCGACTCTGTGAATTTCGGAAGCTTGTCAAGCTCTGCCCATACCGCTGCATCCGGACCGTTCCAGCAGTGCGCCATAACTACCACAAATCCCGAAAGTGTACAGATTACAATTGTATCTAAGAAAACACCAATCGATGCCAGGATTCCCTGCTCACAAGGATGTTTCGCATCAGATGCTGCCGCAGACATGGTTATCGTACCTTGTCCGGCTTCGTTTGACATCAGACCACGCTTTACCCCTTGTGCCAGCACCGTACCAAACATGCCACCGAAAAACGCTTCCGGTTTGAAAGCCCCACCGAATACTGCACGGAAGAAATATGGAACGGAACCAAGATTCAAAACGATTAATACAAGAACCGTAAGGATATAAATCACAGCCATCACCGGAACCATTTTATCCGTCCATTTTGTCACTTTTTTAATTCCCCCAAATGCAATAACCGCTGTCATCACTATGATGAATGCCCCAACAATATAATAAAATGCTGAATCCGTTGCAATTGTTGCCCCTGTTACAATCTCAGCCATTCTCCCAACAGAAGAAACTACATTAAATCCCTGTGCCGGAAGGCAACACAATGCATACAGAATATAAAGCACAGATAAAAAGACTCCGATCCAAATCCGATTGCCTAAAAGCTTTCTTCCATAAAACGGAAGGCCTCCAATGAATTCATCATCCTTTTTCTCTTTAAAGATCTGTGCCAGCACTCCCTCCATATAGGCAACAGCCATTCCGAAGAATGCAGAAATCCACATCCAGAATAATGCTCCAGGACCACCAACTGCAATTGCACCAGTTACACCTATAATATTTCCCGGGCCTACCCGCATTGCGGAACTTAAGAGAAAAGCAGCAAGCGGAGAGATTCCTGTCTCTACCTTTCTCTTCTCCGTCATAATCTGAATTCCTTTTTTAAAATGTGTTACCTGCATGAATCCGATACGGAAACTGAAAAAAATGCCGGAACCCAGCAGCAAAATGATTGCAAAAGAAAAATTTCCCAGAAGCGGAATTCGTGAATACCACTCGAAATTAGTCGGAAAGTCCCACAGAAGATCAGACAGCGGACCCACGAATGCAAAAATACCATTAATTGATTCAAAAATACCCTGCATACTTGATTCACCTCCTACATTTTCAAATCTTCTTAATAAACTTTTGGTTTATACCGGATATCATGTACCGAATATACTGTCATAAATGCATCCGGATCTATTTCACTCATAAACCGCATCAGCTTCTGATATTCATTCTTATCCACAATCACAATGATTTCCTGACGCTTCTCCAGTTTATATGCTCCGATTGCCTCATAGATCGTTGCACCACTATGTAAATCATTCAATATAAAATCCCGCACCTTCTCCTCATGCTGAGAAACGATACACACACGTTTCTTCTCATTCTGTCCAAAGATAAAATAATCTACGACAATTCCATTAAAATAAGTTCCGATCACACTAAGTACAACCGTCTTCGAATCATACACAAATGCGGCTGAAAGAGCTACACACATCCCGGCAAGAGACATCGCCTTTCCTAATTCCATATGAAAATATTTATTCATGATCTTCGCAACGATATCCAATCCTCCAGATGATGCATTACGATTGAACAAAATACTGAGTCCTACACTGACCAGTAAAATATATGCAAGAACATCCAGTGACTGATCCCCTGTCAGTGACTGATTATTTGGCAGCAGTCTTTCCAGAATCCCTATAAAAAACGGAAGCATCACCGACGTATATACCGTTTTATAGCCAAATTCCGGACCACACAAAATAAATCCTACAATCAGAAGTCCCACATTCAAAATCATCGTTATCGATGAAATAGAAAGCGGAATAAAATTAGACAATACGATCGCAAGTCCGGAAATACTGCTTACTGCAGTATGGCTTGGGATCAAAAAGAAAAATACTGCCGCTGCAATCATTGCAACAGCAAAAGTCAGAATAACCAACTCTTTGAACACACCTTGTTTTTTCATGATAGCCTCCTAAATAGATCTCTTGCATTATCATAACATATTCGTCTATCATTTCAACTATATCCGTTGATTCTCCGGGCAAATTCATCTGCCGACTCCTGAATATACGGCTCTCTTAACAGTTCCCCAGGGTGATTCGCCATTTTCATATCCACCGCATATCCCGGAAGGGTAAATCCTTTATTCAGAACCATCGCATCTATCACCTGTTCTGCCACAAGCCCACTGCCTGAATAACCTGATACTACCACAATGTACAGATATTTTCCTGAAAAATCACTGTTCCGGTACAATGCTGTCAGACGGTTAATGCAGGCAGTCAAATTGGCTCCGATCGCATCATTATAATTCGGACATAACAATATCACTGCATCACTTTTTTCAATGGCCGGATATACCTCCTCTGCCATAACTCCTCCGAAAAAGCACGTCTTTTTTTCTCCATACTTCTGGCATGCCTGATAGGAACAACCTCTGCAGTCTGGAAGTTCTTTCCCGTACAGATTGATTTCCTGAATCTCAACTGGTGCATCTTCTCCGGAAAGATTCTCACGGATCAACTTCCAGTAAGCGTATGTATTGGATTTCTCTATGATACTGGAGTGAATACATGTCAGATATCTGATTCTTTTTTTTGAAAATGATGCATAAGCCGCTGCCATCACTGCTTCTTTTGCACATACAAAAAAAGTTTCTTCTAATGACAGCTTTCTCAAAGCCGCTTTTGTCTTCAGATTCTGCATGGACTCTGTCGCTTCGGCAAATGCTCCACCTGGAATCACCGCACCTGCCTGATTTAACACAAATGCCGCCTTACGTGCAATTTCTTTCGTGTAAAGTTCTTCATTTGCCGATACGATTATTCCACACGATGCTCCCTCCAAACACCCCGGAACAAGCGCAATTTTTTTCAGAATCTCATCCAGTGCCAGATTTATTCCAGTACGATCTACAGAAATCACAAAAATAACCGCAGTTTCATCTGGATCAGGCAGATGAAGCAGTATCTCCATCTCTTCCAGATTACATAAGAACCTTGCTCCCTGGAATCCTTTTTCGGAAGTTTTCTGTTCCATAAACATTGCTCTTAAATATTCTGTCAACTTTCGGTATCTTGCACATCCATCCCCATCTGCAAGACACACAAAAATTATTTTTCTCAAGCCAATTCCCCCAAGTTTCGATATGCCCTTTTTATTCGTTCAAAAAGCGGATCTGGAAGTTCCAGAATCTCTAATTCAATTTCGGATTCTTTCATACGGTTTTTACATCCAAACCACACATCTCCCAACGGCACTGCACTGTAATGATATTCTCCACGGATTGTAAGAAGAAGTGAAATTGCAGCTGATGACAGCGCCGGTGCAATATACGGTTTATATCCCAGTTCCCGTACTTTCAGGTTTGCCGTCACTGTCAGATCCGTCAATTCCAGTGACAAATCTTCATTATAATTATTAATACTATCTGCAACGATCAGATCCCGTCCATGTGGACCAAATACCCTGCCTTCTGTTAAAAATTGTACAAATCTTGGATCACGCTTTGCATAATATGCTGCTCTCGCATTCATAACACCCAGGCCATACCCCTGGATCTGATTTGGACAAAGACCTTTTCCATCAAATCTTCCCTCTGCATCCATATTGGAACTTTTATATGCAGCTTGACACAGAAGATCCACAGGATCAGAAACTACCGCAAAAAATCCTTTGAATCCCACTTTTCTTGCCATCTGCCCATAAATACTGATCAATCCACGGTTGGCTTCATATTGTGCCATCCTTACATCTTCTACTTTTTCACCGACTGCCGCGATTCCTTTTGTCGCACAGAATACAAAAACATCGCATGTAAACAGATCTTTCTGCTGAACAATCTCTACTTCCGGCAGCCTGTCATAATCCCATGGATAAGCCACCTGATTCATCTCGATTTCCAATCTCGAAAGTTGTTTTTCATTCAAATCACAGATCCCGATTCTGCGAATAACATCTCCTCCCAGCATTTTGAGAGCAAGAAGAACCGTAGATCCCACATCTCCCATTGCAAGTATATGAACACTCAGTCGCTCCTTACCTGCTTTTATAAAAGGACTGCTCCACATACTCTGCCCATTTAAATTCTTGCTCTTTTGTGCTAAATCCAGCAATGTTCTCATAATACGCCTCCCTCGCGTGTCATATTCTTCAAACGTTCCATCTTCAGCATGTCATTCCGGACATAATTTGAAGCAGAAACCTGCATATCATAAGACATATTTTCCCCTTGATCTACATAGTAAGTCTCCCGAATAACTTCACTTAGTCTGCCAAGTGTCAGATTCCTTTGATACATCTTCTGATATTCTTCTTCTAAAACTCGAAGGATCTCATACGAATTCTTCAGGCACGCCAGTGAAAAATCATAATACTCATTCCATGTAATATTCTCCAGGAATGGCGGAAGCGTATACGGAAGGATCTGATTCAGCGCCGGAATTCGCCCCGCCTGTGGTTTTCCTGCTTTTTCAATATAGTTACCACCGAGGAATGGATACATCGTCACTTCAGAGAACCACTCTCTCATATTCGGTATAAAATATACACTATCCACAGGTATCTGCTGTATTGCTGCCATATCCGTCCCATGGCCAGACAGAATTCCTACGATTAATTTATCAACCTTAATATTGCCCTCCTGAAGCAATGGATAAAGCTTCTGCAGCCAGTCCCCACTGTGTAAGATATCATCCACCAGAATAACCGGGCGTGAGAAGGAATCAATCATCCGTATCTGTGTCTTCAGCGGCGAATAATTCGGATATTCCGCAATTCGAAAATCGGAAGCATCCGCCTTAAATATACGTTCTGTATAAATTGCCTTTGTGACCGTATTCGGCACAATCATCTCTCGCATGAGTTTTCCATACGGAATACACATTTTCTTTCCCAAAGTCGTTCCGTCAAACTTCAGAGATGAGACATTGTTCTCAGCCGTAATAAGCTCCAGCATCTGATAACTCATATAAGCTGAATCAAAAGAAATCACTAGACTTCCTGGATATAACCTTGTCATCGCTTCCAGGAACTGCTTCTGTGTCTTGATCAAGACCTTTTTCACATTTTCATTTGAAGTAAATGGATCCTTAATAATTGATTCTGTGTCCTGAACTGCAGCAAGCGGAAAGCTCATATCCACAAAATACACATCTGTATTACTTTCCTGATTCGGTACCTTTACAAATCCGTGTCTGAAAAGAACTGTTTCCACCTGAGAATTCATCTTTTTATTCAGATCATCGAAACAGGCAATCATATGAGTAAATCCTTCTTTCAGACAGGCTGCAAACATTTCCGTCATGATCAGTTCCAGATTTTTTTCACTCCGTTCCCCTTTTCTCATGAAAAGTGCGTAAAATACAACCAGTCTTCCCGGAACTCTTCTTCGGATTTTTTCCACGATATCCGCATTTCGGAATTCATCATATATTTTTCCCATCTGAACTTCCCGGTAAAAAATGCCGCCGACAATACTGCCGTCTTCTTTTTCCATCCAGACAGCATGATCTTGAGGCCTTATCGTCTTTAAAATTCCGCATCGTATTACATTATCTCTCTCTGAAACACGTAAAAACTGCTCTTTTGCATTTTCCCCGATCTGGCTTGTCATCTGTATGCGTACATCCTGTCTGTTTGCTGTCTTTTTGAATTTTGGTTCACGCAGATACAAGCTATGATTATAAATAAAACGCTGTACGAGTGGATCAACCAGATTGGAAATATCTCTGTTTCTGTCAATATTTTCACGAATTTTTGAAGAACTCACTTCATCAAATTCATGATTCAGTTCCAGATACAAAACTTCTCCTAATATCTTATTATGGACAATCTCTTCCAGTTCTTCCTGTGTACTTTTACGACTAAAAATAATATGCCTGCAATGATGTACGGAATCCTCTTCCACCTCATTCTGATATGCAGAAGCATTCGTGATTACATCCGCTCCTGCAACTATATATACCATTTTCCCTGGAAAAGCTTCATGAAGAAGCCTGATATCCCTGGGGTTTGCTATATTGATTGGCATCTTATCGGGGAACAGATAAACATTTCCCATATCTGCAACCGACATCTCAATAATCTTTTTACGGATCAGCTTAGGCTGTGTTTTCTTAGACCATGAGAATTCATCCACCGCCAGATACACTTCAAATCCCTGATTTTTGACTGCGCTTACGATTTCTTTATGTCCCGCTGAAAATGGATCGAATGTTCCTGGGAAGAAGGCAATCTTCTTATTATCTTCGATATGAAATGTTCCATTATAAAATTCATAATCCGTAATAAAACTATAAATTTTACTAAGCGATGCAGCTCTGCCGAAAAAAGCAGTCTCTTCTTGTGACTGTGCAGCGATCTCGCTCAGCATCTGCTTCTGGATATCTGTGAAAAATCCCTTCTTTTCTTCTAATTTCTGGATCTTTGATCCAAGAATATCCCTTCCGATCACAGTCAGAGCCTCTACACTGACTTCCTCCTGATCATGTGATAATCCCTTCATCAGAAGTCCCTGTAAAATTCTCTGCCGCTTCAGATATACTTCTTCTGCTTCCTCATAACGTCTATATTCTGGATAATGCTCCAGCATCACACCTATCGTGTGAAGGGTATACATTACTGCTGTCATATCACTGCTATTGATATACTTGGTCAGTGTATCCGTAATCAATTCATCCAGTTCCTCTGGATACAGATACATTGCCATCTTGCCCAGATACAGCGGAATATATCTAACATACTGAAATTCCCCCGACCCAAGACTCTCTGCCATTTCAATTACAATTTCATTCCTCTGGTCAGAAGAGAGAATCGGCATCATTTTCACAAGCTGCTCTCCAGTATACTCCCTGACCATCAATGTACGGCTTGCACTGAACAGATTCGACAAATGAATTGCAATACGTGAAATATGCATTGAATCTCCAAGCTTTGTTATGTCACTCAGCAACTCAATATTGGCTTTTTTAATCATTCTGCTGGTCGCGACCTTCATATTTTCCAAAAAAATCTGGGAAAATAAGCCTTCATTTTCAAACAACAGCTTTTCTGTTTCTTCCCTGTCTGGCACCTCAATATCAGTTTCCATACACAATTTATATCCGATATATTTCAACGCAATCGTATTCTTCCCCGTTTTTCCCAAGATACGGACTGCATATGGGCGCACCCGCTCTTTGGGAACTCCTGACTGGACCATACTTCTGATAAACTGTAGAACACGAATGCTCTCTTCCTCACTGGTCCATTTTGTACAATGTTCAGCGAATTCCAAAAGTCGGTCGATCTCCGAATCTTCCAACATAGAAAAACGGATCATTTCCGCAGATTCTAACAAGATGAAAGAAATTCTCTCATCATTTTTATCTTTTCCAAGAAAACTAAAAAATACTTCCAGGAACTTTTTTCCGTCCTCTTCTCGCTTGCACTCTGTATGTACTGCCAGCAAGATCCGTTTCAGACATTTTCCAAGCCAGCTTTTGTGCTGTTCCGTCACTGTGTAGTCCGGATAAAGAATTGCTTTCATCAACATACGAAATACTTCCGTAGCGCTGACCGAATTATTTTCCCATTCAACATCCTGTGGAAGTTCTTTTCTATATTCCTGATCATATTTTGCTATAATCTCGCCACAAAGATACGAAGCCTGTCTCCGGATATCCACTTCCGGATAAAAAAGAAGCTCATACAAAAACTGCAGAGTCATATTGGTCTGCTTTTCATTCATGTAAGTAAAATACTCTTCAAAAATACTGACATAAGCACGGATATTTCTCCAGTCCTTTTCGCTTCTGGCAGCTTCAAGAATATTACGAAGAGCAGTCGAGCTGTTCATCCGTGTCATAACGAATATATTGTGTTCAATTGCCATATACTTTATCTGACGCACACACTCATTCTGGCTCATCAACACAAAATCCGGCTGACTGACCGCCGCCGGTTCTTCACTCGTTAAATCTGTATTTACTCCAAAATTTTCCATATAATCTTCAAAATCTTTCAGCTTCGCATAGACAAGCCTGTAGCGATTCCGCTTTTTCTCATCTACATTATCAAGTTTATTCAGAATCACATCAAATGAATCTTTCAGAGAATAAAAATGAACCTCTTCTTTCCCGTCCTCTCTTCTTGTACTCTTCACACGAAAATCTGCATAAATCAAAATCAGATTTTCTATTGATAATTCATCAAGCTCCAGATCCCAGGTAGAATGGTTCACTGCAATATGCCCTGTTGTCGGCATTCCAAACCTTCTCGTATATACGTCTGAATAATAATAATGCAGGTACGGTGTCCGCCTGAGTTCTTTCTCACGGCAGCCAAACTTTCCGATATCATGAAGCGCTGCTGCTGCGGACATTAGTTTCAGATCTACTGGTTTCCCAATTTTTTTCAGCTGCTTTGCAACATGCATCGCAACATAATGTACACCGGCCACATGTCCCAGTGAATCAAAAGGAGTAATCTCCGCAGAAATACGGTAAAATTCCACCATATACTGCTTTTTCATCACATCCAGAAAAGTCTGGTACTCTGTTCCCGTCTCTGGATCCTCCTGCGGAGAAATCTCATATGGCAAAAAGCCAAAATGCTTTGTCGACACAAAACCTTTATACTTTTCTTCCATATTCAGGAGAATATGGAGCAACTGGCAGTAGAACATCCGTGCCTTCTCATATTCCGGACGAATCTCTACCTGAAAATTTTCAGGAAACATCTCTGCTCTTGTCCAGTCATAGATATACTGCAGAAGCTTTCTGCCTGAAATATTTCCCAGCATTTCTGTAATATCGGCGCAGGTATCGGCCATTTTACAACAAGACACATAAGGTTCTTCTTCAAAAACAGTCTCAAAAAATAAATTCCAGTCATTTTTTTTATAAATGTCCATCATCTGTTTTTTTCGAATTCCTGCTTTTTTCAAAAATTCTCTGTCCGTCATCTGCTGAAACAGATCTTCTCTAAATTCATGACTCCGATTCCCCGCCATATTTCTGCTCCTTTTTCTCCTGAATTACCAATCTGATACTCTTTATCCTTTAGAACACGCCCTGCGCAAGCATTGCATCTGCAACTTTCTTAAATCCTGCGATGTTAGCTCCGGCAATCAAATCTCCGTCCATACCGTACTCTTTTGCCGCAGAATCAATGTTATTAAAAATATTATACATGATATTTTTCAGTCTTGCATCTACTTCTTCTGCAGTCCAGGATAATTTCATCGCATTCTGGCTCATCTCCAATGCAGAAACTGCAACACCACCTGCATTTACCGCTTTAGAAGGTGCAATAATAAATCCTGCATCTTTCATGCATTTTACCGCTTCTGGTCTTGTCGGCATATTCGCAACTTCTACCAGAATCTTGCAGGTACCCTCTGCTACGATACGTTCTGCATCTTCCAGTGTAATCTCGTTCTGTGTTGCGCAAGGCATGTAGATGTCAGCTTTCACACGTCCCCATGGTTTCTCACCTTTATGGAATTCACATCCATACTTATCCGCATAATCTTCACAACGGTCACGAAGAGAACTTCTCATCTCTACAAGATAATCAACCTTCTCACCAGATATTCCGTCTGGATCATATACATATCCGTCTGGTCCAGAAACTGTCACAACTTTTCCGCCAAGCTTATTCAACATATCTGCAACTCCCCATGTTACATTTCCAAAACCGGAAAGAGCAAATGTTGTTCCTTCAATTGTTTTTCCAAGAGACTCAAACAGTTTTTCTGTGAAATATACGGCACCATGTCCGGTTGCTTCATTTCTTCCAAGACTTCCGCCATATGGAATTCCTTTTCCTGATAAAGCACCGTTATCGTATCTTCCGATAATTCTCTTATAGTAACCAAACATATATCCGATTTCTTTTGCTCCACATCCAATATCACCTGCCGGACAGTCTGTATCTCCACCTATGTAACGATAAAGCTCTGTCATAAATGACTGGCAAAAACGCATGATCTCTCCATCTGACTTTCCTTTTGGATTAAAATCACTACCACCTTTTCCGCCACCGATTGGAAGTCCAGTCAGTGAATTTTTGAAAGTCTGCTCAAATCCCAGGAATTTAATAATACTCTGATTAACGGTAGGATGAAGGCGGATTCCTCCTTTGTATGGTCCGATCGCACTGTTAAACTGTGCACGGAAACCTCTGTTCACCTGTACTTTTCCGGCATCATCCACCCATGGAACACGGAATGATACGATTCTCTCAGGCTCACACATTCTCTCCAGGATAGCAGCTTTTTCATATCGGTCATCCTGTTCTACCACTGGTCTTAAAGACTCCAGTACCTCCTCTACTGCCTGGATAAATTCCGGTTCATTTGCATTTTTCTCAGAAACGCTCGCAATGACTTCATCAACGTAAGACATATCTTTGCCCCTCCCAATAAATTTGTATTTTAGTGTTTCTTCTGGGATATCATTATAATAGTGTCTGAATTTTTAGTCAATATGCAAAAATTAATTCTTTTAATAGTTATTTTTTTCACTATTTTAAACAAATTAGAATAATCAATTGAATACAGTTGATAAATAATAGTTCATTATTTATATGTCAGTCCGATAAAAAGCATCAATAAAAGGATATTCACATTGTTATTATAATAACAAAGCCCCTTGTAACAAACATTTTTCTAATGTCTGCTACAAGGGGCTTCACATTCTTATAATATTCTATTCTCTTAATTTCCAGCCATCTGAGCTGCAACTTCAGCTGCAAAGTCTTCGTTCTTCTTCTCAAGACCTTCTCCTGTCTCGAAACGAATCATCTTCTGAAGCTTGATCTCTGTTCCATTCGCTTTTCCAACTTCCTGAAGGTACTTAGCAACAGACTGTTTTCCGTCTTCTGCTTTTACATATACCTGGTCTAACAGACAGATCTCTTTCATCTCTTTGTTGATACGTCCATTGATCATTCCCTGGATAACCTTCTCTGGTTTCTGAGATTCCTTTGGATCGTTCATAATCTGAGCAAGAAGGATTTCTTTCTCATGTGCGATATAATCTTCATCAATATCAGCCTGGCTGATATATTTTGCATTTAATGCTGCAACCTGCATTGCAACGTTCTTAAGAGCTTCTTTTACAGCATCGTTAACAACTGCTGTTTCTGCAACAACTAAAACACCGATTCTTCCACCGCCATGGATATAAGATACAACCACGCCATTGTCAACTGTAACCTTCTCAAATCTTCTGATGCTCAGTTTTTCTCCGATTACAGAGATCTTCTCTGTCAATGCATCATTAACACTCTTGCTTGTATCTTCATTCCAAGGCTCAGCCATAAATGCAGCCATCTCGGTATTTTCTGTAGCAAGTGCCTGATTTACAACAGCTTTTACAAATCCCTGGAACTCAGCATTCTTTGCAACGAAGTCTGTCTCAGAGTTCACTTCAACGATTGCTGCTGTCTTGTCATCTTTTACATCTGCCATAACAATACCTTCTGCTGCAATACGTCCAGCTTTCTTAACAGCCTTTGCCTCACCATTCTTTCTTAAGAACTCGATTGCTGCATCCATATCACCATCAGTTTCGTTAAGAGCTTTCTTGCAGTCCATCATTCCTGCACCTGTCATTTCTCTTAATTCTTTTACCATCTTAGCTGTAACTGCCATGATTATTTCCTCCAATAATGTTTAATATAAGAATCCTATTCTTCTACTGCCTCAACAGCTTCTTCCACATATTCAGCATCATCTGCTGCACCCTGATTAGCTTCGATTACAGCATCAGCCATCTTAGATACGATCAATTTTACTGCACGGATAGCATCATCGTTTCCTGGGATTACATAATCCAGTTCTTCCGGATCACAGTTTGTATCAGCAATACCGATAAGTGGAATTCCAAGTGTATGTGCTTCCTGAACACAGATTCTTTCTTTCTTTGGATCTACTACAAAGATTGCATCCGGAAGTTTCTTCATCTCTTTAATTCCGCCAAGGTTCTTCTCAAGCTTCTCCCATTCTTTCTTTAACTGGATAACTTCTTTCTTAGGCAGTACATCAAATGTTCCGTCTTCAGACATTCTCTCGATATCTTTCAGACGAGCGATTCTGCTCTTGATTGTCTTGAAGTTTGTAAGCATTCCTCCAAGCCATCTCTCATTTACATAATACATTCCACAACGTTCAGCTTCTACTTTGATAGCATCCTGAGCCTGTTTCTTAGTTCCTACGAACAGGATTGTACCACCTTCTGCAGCAATATCAGCTACTGCCTGATATGCCTCATCTACTTTACCTACAGATTTCTGTAAGTCGATAATATAAATACCATTTCTTTCTGTGTAGATGTATGGAGCCATCTTAGGATTCCATCTTCTTGTCTGATGTCCAAAATGAACACCTGCTTCTAAAAGTTGCTTCATTGAAATAACGCTCATGTTTCTTTCCTCCATTTGGTTTTTTTCTTCCGCATATGTGTAAGTTCTTGAAACCGGCTTGATATCAAGCTTTGGCACCATCTTGAGCAACCATATGCGTGATTTTTTGCGACTTTTTCATAATAGCATAAAAGCCCTGCAAATGCAAGGCTTTTTTCATATCCTATTATGAGTGAATACGGTTGTTCACAACTACACTACCAATACCTTCTTACTGCCAACACAGTTCTGTAATTTGCAGGAGATGTGGTTTTAATTCCTCCTGCCGGATAAGGTTTACTATTAGACGCATGAACGATCGTATCATTTCCGATATATATAGCTACGTGTCCGCTATAACAGATTACATCACCCGGAAGCATGTCTGAATAGCTGACCGCCTTTCCTCCATTTTGAATATCATCAGACACTCGAGGTGTCGAAATTCCAAACAATGCATGTATCTGCTGTACAAACCCGGAACAGTCAATCCCGTTCGTCAGGCTATTCCCTCCATATACATAAGGATTCCCGATATATTCGCACGCCTTATCAGCAATCTGCTGTCCCAGTGAAGCATTACTTGGTTTCGAAGCTGCTGCACTGCCCCCACTGCTGGTGCTTTCGGAGTTTCCGCCGTTTCCAGCTGTTCCTCCCGACGGTTTGCTGGTATTTCCCGCAGAACCAGTTCCACTGGTTCCTGAAGCCGGCTTACTCGTGCTTCCACTGCTCGGTTTAGTCGTGTTTCCAGCATTAGATGTCCCCGCTGAGGATGGTTTAGAAGAAGATGGTTTTACAGTCTCTGCTTTTCCTGTATCTTCTGTCACTGCCGCAACCATATTCTCAGATGCTTCCGTCAGTTTCTGAAGCTCCTCTGCAGCCTGCACTTTTGCAATTTCCAGCTGGCTGTCAAAATCTGCGATCTGACTTCTCATGGCAGTCAGTTCATTTTCCATATTCGTCTGTTGAGAAGACAGATCTGCAGCCATCTGCTCCATATCAGCCTGTCCAGCCTCCAGCTCTGTTTTAAGTTCTGCAACCTGTTCTTTGGTTTCTACATATTCTTTCAGCTGTTCTCTATCATAATTATGTACTTTCTGAACATACTCTGCTCTGTTCACCAGATCAGCATAATTTGTTGCAGTCACCAGAGATTCAAAATAAGAAGAATCTCCCTGTTCATATATATATTTGATTCGAAGCTTCATATCCTCATATTGCTTCTTTTCCTTCGCCTCTGCTTCCTCAAGATCTGTCTGTGCCTGATCAATCCGCACCTGCTGATTTTCAATATCTTTCTGCAATGCTTCATATTGAACCAAAAGATCCACCAGCTGACTCTGCACATCCGCCGCCTGGTTTTCCATTGCACTTTTCTGATTTTCCAAAACTTCAACTTCATCACCTGGATCTGCCAAAACAGGTGTTACAATGAAAGAACTCACCACAAATACTGCGATGAGTGTCTGTACCATTCTTTTCTTCATATTATCACCCATCCCTATATTAACTATTTCTGTATACCGGAACATCTTCCGGCAATATATGTACTCCCCAGTACATCATATAGTCAGAATACTATATTTTATTGTAATTATCAATCTTTTTTGAAATATATTAATAATAAAACAAAGAGCTCCAAAAAAGGAACTCTTTGCAATACCAGATTCTTTCATTATCTAAGGACGACGAACATAAATCATTCCGGATTGTACTGGTCCAACCTTGACTACATCTCCCGTATGCGGAGCATGAATCATCTGACCGTTGCCAATATAAATACCACAGTGGTTTGCTGATGTTACCACATCTCCCGGCTGAGGATTACTTACTCTTGGCCAATCCATAAAAGTATAGGTTGTTCCAATACGGCAGAAACTTCCTGTCAGGCAATAACTTACAAAACCAGAACAGTCAAAACTATTCGGTCCACAGGCACCCCATTCATATGGTTTTCCAAGCTGGCTATACGCTCTGCTTACAATAGTACCTCCATCTACATTACTGCTGGAACTTCCTGAATTACTTCCCGATCCACCTGAACTGCTGCTTCCTGATCCACTACTTCCTGATCCACTGGTTGTTGTATGATTCGAATTGGATGCCTGCTGTTGTTGTCTGCGGGCAGCTTCTTCTCTTTCCTGACGTTCACGAGCCTCTCTCGCTGCAGCCTCTGCTGCTGCCTGAATTTCAGAATCAAGATCAGCAACTTCTGCTTTCTTGGATTCAATCGTCGCATTCAGCTTATCTTCTTTCGCTTCGTATTCACTCTGCTTTTCTTCCAGCTCTTTTTCATCTTCTTCAAGACTTATTTTCAATTTTTCAATCTTCTTCTTTGTATCAATATACTCCTGAAGCTGCTGTCTATCATATGTATGAACATTCTGAACATATTCAGCCTTGCTGACCAGTTCGGAGAAATTATCAGCTGTAATCAATGCTTCAAATGCAGAAGTGTTTCCCTCTTCGTACATATACTGAATACGCTTTTTCATTGCTTCATACTGTTCTTTTTCTTTTTCCTCTGCCTCTTTCAGATCACTCTCTGCCTGAATCTTCTGCTCACCAACAGAAATCAATTCATCTTCCAGTTCTGACATTTCTGACATGATAGCTGTCAATTCTTCCTGAAGTGAAGAAACCTCATTTTCTTTTGCGGCTTTCTCATTTTTCAGATCATCGACAGATGGCGCTGCCATTACCGGCGTTACAATCAATGAACTAGCGACTACAGCTGCTAATATTCTTGGTCCAAATTTCTTCATATCCACTCTTCTTTCTTAAATTTTTTATACTCTTTACCCTCATTCGATATAGTAAAATGACAAAATAATCCTATACCTAGACTAATTATAATCTATGGAAGTCTATTTTGCAATATTTTTTAACATTTTTGTAACATATTTTGCACTCATTCCAGAACATTAAAAGACGCCTGTCATGCAGGAATATAGTTTAAATTCCTAATTCTGCATGACAGGCATCTGTTTCTTCTAAAAATTATTGTACATACATATTGGTATATCCCATCAGACTTCCATCTACTTCTCTTGCAGCTTCCCGTCCTTCCCGGATTGCCCATACCACAAGTGACTGTCCTCTGTGCATATCTCCGGCAGTAAATACATTCTTTACATTCGTCTGATATTCTCCGTCCAGAGTCTTTACATTCGTCCTCTGATTTACTTCTACACCAAAAGCTTTTGTGACATAATCCTGACTTCCCAGAAAACCTGCTGCAATTAATACCAGATCAACATCTACCGTATATTCACTCCCGGCAATCTCTGCCATCATCATCCGTCCAGTCTTCTCATCTTTTTTCGGCTCCAGTTTTACCAGAACTGCTTTCTTTACATTTCCGCCTTTGTCCTTTTTAAATTCTTTAACGGTTGTCTGATATACGCGTGGATCATGGCCAAATACATCCGCAGCTTCCTCCTGTCCATAATCTGTTTTACAGATTTTTGGCCATTCCGGCCAAGGATTATTCTCTGCACGTTCATCTGGAGCTTTTGGCATCATCTCAAGCTGCAATATAGATTTTGCACCATGACGCATGGATGTTCCTACGCAGTCATTTCCAGTATCACCGCCTCCGATCACCATTACATTTTTGCCCTTCGCGTTAATATAAGATCCTTCTTTTAGCTTCAGCTCATAGGAACCGTCCTTTTTTTTCACTGGATCTGACCAAAGAGCCTTTGTTGTTGATTTCAGGAAATCTACAGCAAAATAGATTCCTTTTGCATCTCTTCCCGGAACTTTGATATCTCTAGGATTTGAAGCCCCGCAGCATAAGATCACACGATCAAATTCTTTTAACAAAGTTGCTGCTTTTTTATCCTTACCTATATTACAGTTCGTTACAAAATGAATCCCTTCTTCTTCCATAATGGCAATCTTACGGTCAATGATCTGTTTTTCCAGCTTCATATTTGGAATTCCATATCGAAGCAATCCTCCGATCTTATCTTCTCTTTCAAACACTGTAACGCTATGCCCTCTGCGGTTCAGCATGTCCGCAGCTGCAAGACCAGATGGTCCGGATCCTACGATGGCGACCGACTTTCCTGTACGCACTTTAACCGGCTTTGCGGCGGCATATCCTTTTTCATATGCATTTTCGATAATTCCATATTCATTTGCCTTCGTTGACACTGCATCTCCATTCAATCCACAGGTACATGCAGCTTCACAGAGTGCAGGGCAGACTCTGGATGTAAATTCTGGAAAATTATTTGTTTTCTTCAGACGATAATATGCTTCTTCCCAGTTTCCATGATAAATCAGATCATTCCACTCCGGCACCAGATTATGAAGAGGACAGCCACTTGCCATTCCCATCAGCATCTGTCCCGACTGGCAAAACGGGACTCCACAAGACATACATCTTGCTCCCTGGATTTCCTGCTCTTCCTTTGAAAGTGGTGTATGGAATTCATAAAAATGCCTGATTCTTGATTTTGGTTCTTCCGCCTGTTTATCCTGTCTTTGATATTCCATAAATCCTGTTGCTTTTCCCACGTTTCTCGCCCCCTATCTTCCTGCTTTGATCGCATAAAACGCTTCCGTTTTTGCCTGTTCACTGCTCATACCCTGTTCCTCCATCTGCAAGATGATGGTCAGCATACGCTCATAATCCATTGGAATAATCTTTTTAAACTTCGGCAGATAATATGTAAAGTGTTCCAGGATCTTCTTACCAACTTCCGAATTGGTATTTGCAACATGTTCTTCAATCATACATTTTAGCTCATTAACGTCAACCTTTGATGTAACATGTTCAATATTTACCATCTGCTTATTCACATGGGTATACAGATCATTATCTTCATCCAGAACATAAGCAACTCCGCCACTCATACCAGCTGCAAAATTCTTTCCGGTCTTTCCAAGAACCGCCACACGTCCGCCGGTCATATATTCACATCCATGATCGCCAACTCCTTCTACAACTGCAGTAGCTCCAGAATTACGTACTGCAAAACGTTCTCCGGCGACACCATTGATGAAGGCCTTTCCACTTGTAGCTCCATAAAGCGCAACATTTCCTATTATAATATTCTCTTCGTGTTTATAGTTTACACCCTTTGGAGGATAAACGATCAGTTTTCCTCCGGAAAGTCCCTTTCCAAAATAATCATTGCTGTCTCCTACCAGTTCAAGAGTCAGCCCTCTCGGAATAAACGCTCCAAATGATTGACCGCCAGCGCCTTTACAATTCACAACATAACTGTCTTCCTCCAGGCCTTCCGGGTATCTTCTGGTGATTTCTGAACCAAAGATAGTTCCAAAGGTACGGTCTGTATTACTTACATCCACTTCAATACTTCTCTTCTGTTTCTTCTCCAATGCCGGAAGAAGTTCTTTTACCAGAACTCTTTCATCTAATGTTTTCTCAAGCTCAAAATCATATACTTTCTTTGGATTAAAAGTAACCGGAGTCTTCGTTCCTTCATATGGATTATACAGGATCTGCTCCAGATTCAAAGTTGAAGCACGTTCAGAAGTCGGCGTATCCTTCACTTTCAGAAGATCCGTTCTTCCTACCAGTTCATCAATAGTCCTTACACCAAGTTTTGCCATATATTCTCTTAATTCCTGTGCAATAAACCGCATAAAATTCACTACATATTCCGGCTTTCCTGTAAAACGTTTCCGAAGTTCCGGATTCTGTGTTGCCACACCAACCGGACAAGTATCCAGATTGCACACCCTCATCATTACACATCCTAATGTTACCAGTGGTGCTGTGGCAAATCCAAATTCTTCTGCACCCAGAATTGCTGCAATTGCAACATCACGGCCACTCATCAGTTTACCATCTGTCTCGATCCGTACTCTCTCTCTTAAACCATTCTGGATCAGGGTCTGATGTGTCTCTGCAAGACCAAGTTCCCATGGAAGTCCTGCATTATGAATGGAACTTCTCGGAGCCGCGCCAGTTCCTCCGTCATATCCAGAGATCAGGATCAGACCCGCACCTGCTTTTGCCACGCCGGCTGCTACCGTTCCTACTCCTGCTTCTGAAACCAATTTTACAGAAATCCTTGCATCTTTATTCGCATTTTTACAGTCATAGATCAACTGTGCCAGATCCTCAATGGAATATATATCATGATGAGGCGGCGGAGATATTAAACTCACACCCGGAGTAGAATGACGAGTCTTGGCAATCCACGGATATACTTTTCCACCAGGCAGATGTCCTCCTTCTCCCGGTTTCGCACCTTGCGCCATCTTAATCTGAATCTCTTTTGCACTGACCAGATATCGGGATGTCACGCCAAATCTTCCAGATGCTACCTGCTTAATTGCAGAACATCGATTTGTATCCAGCCGTTCAATTTCTTCTCCACCTTCTCCACTATTGGACTTGCCATGCAGCTGATTCATCGCAATGGCTAACGTCTCATGCGCTTCTTTGGAAATGGATCCGTAAGACATCGCTCCTGTCTTAAATCTGGTAACAATCTGATCCACGCTTTCCACTTCCTCAATCGGGATACCTTTTTCTGGATAATTAAATTCCAGCTGACCACGCAGATTAATATGCTCTCCTTCTGCATTTACCATTGCAGTATATTGCTTAAACATCTCATAATCTCCACGTCTGGTTGACTGCTGAAGCATATGGATTGTCTGTGGATTATACAAATGCTTTTCTCCACCGCTCTTAAGCTTATGCTGTCCAACACTGTTCAGAGCCATATCGACTTCCAGCCCAAGTGGATCAAATGCCTGTGAATGACGTGCAATATAATCTTTCGCAATTTCTTGAATTCCAATCCCACCTACACGGCTCACCGTATCTGTAAAATACTTCTTGATAAATTCTTCTTTTAGCCCAATCGCTTCGAAGATCTTCGCACCCTGATATGACTGAATCGTAGAAATACCCATCTTTGACGCGACTTTAACAATTCCACTGATAATTGCATGATTATAATCTTCCACTGCTGCGTAATAATCTTTCTGAAGCATATCTGTTTCTATCAGCTGTTTGATTGATTCATGTGCCAGATATGGATTAATCGCACAGGCACCATAACCAATCAAAGTTGCAAAATGATGTACTTCTCTTGGTTCTCCTGTCTCCAGGACGATTGCGACAGAAGTTCTCTTCTTTGTACGTACCAGATGCTGCTGCAGGCCAGACAACGCCAGAAGGGAAGGCATAGCAACATGATATTCATCAACTCCCCTGTCGGAGAGAATCAGGATATTGGCTCCCTCATGAATGGCACGATCAACTTCAATAAACAGATAATCAATGGCTTTTTCCAGGCTCGCATTTTTGTAATATATCGTAGGAATCTCTGCTACTTTGAATCCATCTGCTTTGAGATTTTTAATCTTTAGAAGGTCTGTCTCTGTCAGGATCGGATTATTTATTTTCAGCATCCTGCAGTTTTCTGCTTTTTCTTCCAGCAGGTTTCCATCCGTTCCAATATATACTGTCGTAGATGTAACTACTTCCTCACGGATTGCATCAATTGGAGGATTCGTAACCTGGGCAAATAATTGTTTAAAATATCCAAACAGATTCTGATGCTGATCCGACAACACCGCGAGTGGAGCGTCAATTCCCATTGCTGCTGTGCTCTCTGTCCCATTTTTGGCCATATTCAGAATGGACGTCTTCACCTCTTCATAAGAATAACCGAACGCCTTCTGCAAACGCTTGCGTTCTTCTTCTGTATAAGACGGCGCCTTCTGATTTGGAATCTTCAGATTCTTAAGCTCGATCAGATTACTGTCCAGCCATTCGCCATAAGGCTGTCTGCTTGCATATGTCTCTTTCAATTCTTCATCATCGATTACTTTACCTTTTACCGTATCAACCAGAAGCATCTTTCCCGGATGCAGTCTTTCTTTTACTACAATCTTCTCTGGACTGATATCCAGAACACCCACTTCCGAAGAAAGAATCAACGTATCATCATCCGTAATATAATATCTGGAAGGACGAAGCCCATTTCTGTCAAGAACTGCTCCCATACAATCTCCATCACTAAACAGAATAGAAGCCGGTCCGTCCCAAGGCTCCATCATGGTCGCATAGTACTGATAGAAATCTTTTTTCTTCTGAGACATACTCTTGTTATTTGCCCATGGTTCTGGAATTGCGATCATTACTGCAAGCGGCAGATCCATTCCACTCATCACCATAAATTCAATTGCATTATCAAGCATTGCTGAATCAGAACCTTCTGTATTGATTGCAGGCAGAACATTATGCAATTCCCCTTTCAGATATTCTGATTCCATATTTTCTTCCCGTCCGCGCATCTTATCTGTATTACCGCGAATCGTATTAATCTCACCATTATGCACGATAAAACGATTCGGATGAGCACGTTCCCAACTTGGATTGGTATTTGTACTGAATCTGGAATGTACCAAAGCTATTGCAGATTCATAATCCGGATCCTGAAGATCTGTAAAGAAAGATCTGAGCTGTCCCACCAAAAACATTCCCTTATATGCAATCGTACGACTAGAAAGAGAGGCTACATATGTGTCATCTGCACTCTGCTCAAAAATACGTCTCACAATATAAAGTTTCCGGTCAAAGTCCAGTCCCTTGTTCACTTTATTGGGACGTTCAATAAATCCCTGTGTAATACAAGGCATACATTCCAAAGCTCTGCTGCCCAACACCTCTGACTTCACCGGAACTTCCCTCCATCCAAGGAAATTCATGCCTTCTTTCTTTACGATAACTTCAAAAATCTTTTTTGCCTGATTTTTCTTAAGCTCATCCTGTGGAAAGAAAAACATTCCAACTCCATAATCTCTTTCTGAACCTAAAAAGATGCCGAGAGGCTGACAGACTTTGGAGAAAAACTTGTGAGAAATCTGTAATAAGATTCCAACTCCATCACCTGTCTTACCTTCGGCATCCTTGCCAGCTCTATGCTCTAAATTTTCAACAATCTTTAAGGCATTCGCCACAGTATCATGACTCTTCTGCCCTTTAATATTCACGATAGCACCGATTCCGCAGTTATCATGTTCGAACTCGGAACGGTACAGTCCATTTTGCTGAACTACATTCTTTCCGTTCATATACCTGTTCCTTCCTTTTTCATTTTTTCCTACTATACTACAAAGTTTTTTAAATGTAAATAGTTAATTTTTCTACAATTGTCAGATAATCTGACAATTTACTTTGTGTTTTCATAGATTAAAAAATCTGGCAGACTAAACTGCCAGATTTTCATTCTCAATTTTATGTTCAGGAATCTCAGGTTTCTCTTCAATTCTCTGAATCCATACATACATGGATGCCGCCACTGTCGCACAAAGAACGGTAATGACACCAATCCTCATGGAATCTTTTATCAGCCACTCATACATCTGGAACTCTGTTGCCAGAACCGATAAGAGATTCATCGCCATATGTGCTGCAATCGGTGCCCTGAGTGAACCATATTTTTCATACACATACGTCAGCATTATTCCCAGAACAAATCCATAAATCATCTGTACCAGATTCATATGAAGAAGACCGAACACAAGTGAAGAATAGATTGCTGCATAACGGTATGTCGTTCGCGCTCTCATCCTCTGAAAAAAAAGTCCTCGAAATACATATTCCTCACAGATTGGCACTAAAATTCCCAGGCAAATAATCTGTAATCCCAATGGTGCTGAATATAAAGCATTCATTGTCTCCACATAACTTTCATCAATTGCAGAAAGATTTCCAATTATAATCAGATTATTTAATCCCAGGCACATTGCCAATGCCATAATGATTATCGCCACATATTTCCAAAGCGGAGCTTTTTTATTGGGGATAACTCCTCTTATCTTTTCTTTGACTCTGTCTTTATGAAACATCACCGCCATAATCGGAATCGTACACAATGCTGCCACACCTTCAATCATTGTGCTGTAATTCAGATATTTTACCAGAATCTTTTCATACAGTCCCATCATCTGATCCTGATTCTGCATCAGGGCATTCAATGCTTCTGATGTTGTGTAATGTGTCCCAATATATACCATCATAAGAGCTATCATGGCAGCCACACCCACTCCGATACCAATTGCCCACTTGATCAGAAGCGGTCCCCATAATTCCCAAAATCTTTTTCCCGGGCTTTCCATCGGAGGAGGGACCTGCCTGTTTTGCTGTTGTTCCATATCCATCCTCGCTTTCATCTATCATTTAAACACCTTAACTATTCTACTTCTCATATACATAACATGCAATTAAAAAACTATAAACTTTTATAGCTTCACCTTAATTACATCAACATCCAGATTCCACAAAAATTTATCCAGATCTTTAAATGACAGGAATACGGTAGCTGTATTCTCCAATGGATGGATTCCCAGACTCTTACATCTGCTCAGATTTTTATCAATAAAAAATTCCACTGCATGATCCTTATCATTCATCAGTGCAAACGGCGTAACACTCCCCTGTTTTACACCAAGATATTTTTCCAGTCGATCTTCGGAAGCAAAGCTTAAATTACCGGCTCCCAGTTGTCTTCCAAGTGTTTTTAGATCGATCTTGGTTTTCTCATCTGCAGTAACCAAAAAATGTCTCTTTCCCTTTGCATCCCTTAAAAACAGATTTTTACACAGGGTACCTTTTTCAGGCAATCCCAGTCTATCCATATCTTCCATAGTATGTACCGGTTCATGTTCTACGACCTCATACTGAATATTCATCTTGTCTAATGCGTCATATACGCGCTGTTTCTGATCTTCCATGCTGACAAACTCCTTTCTGATTCGGCTTGTAATTGTTTTATTATATTGCAAAACGCTTCAAAAGTAAAGGAAATCAAAGGATTTCATTCACTGCCGCTTCATATCGGTCAAGTTTTTCTGCTTTTTTAATCTTCTTTAACTGTTTTTCATATTCGGGGAACAGATATCCCATGTAACACCATAACTCTTTCATCTTAAACAACACATTTTTATCCCCGGAATTTACTTCCTGATAATCATGATACAGTTGATCATGGAACATCCGAATCCTCTTTCTATCGACTCTCTTTCCTTCCGTTTTTATCTCTCCAGCCTCTGCCATATCTTTTTCAAATATTTCTATCTCTTCTGTAAGACATGGGTTAAAGATCACTCCTCGTCCCACCATGATACTATCTTCTTCCGGAAATTGATGACGAAAATTCCATGCGCGTTCTGCAGTAAAGATATCCCCATTATAGCAAACCCGATTCTGGCTGTTTTTTAATGCATATCCAAATACATCCAGATTCGGTGTATTTTTATAAAAATCCCTCTGTACCCTTGGATGAATGATCAGCTCCTCGATCGGATATCGGTTATAAATCTGTAAAAGATCCTCAAACTCATCAGGAGAGACCTTCCCAATCCGCGTTTTAATCGATACCTTCACATTCGCTTTCGAATACACTTCATCTAAAAACCTGTCCAGTTCCCCTGGTTTTGCCAGGAATCCCGACCCACGATACTTAGACACCACTGTTTTCGAAGGACATCCCAGATTCAGGTTCACTTCTTCATATCCATATTCTTTCAGTCTTTTTGACGTTCGCAGGAAATCTTCTGCATTGTTCGTCAGAATCTGGGGCACCAGATACATCCCCACATTGTGTTCCGGAAGAATCTCATTCTTTTCCCGTGTATTAAAATCCTTCTTTGTATGCGGAACTAAAAAAGGCGTAAAATATTTATCCATCGGACGAAAATATCGATGATATGCCCGCCGGTATATGTAAGTCGTAATTCCCTCTAAAGGGGCAAGATAGTATTTCATTGTCTCCTCCTCTGAGACGCAGGACACATTTATCCTGCGCCTTTTTTCAAAACGATTTTAAAATCTACGCGTAAGCAACGTCTCATCCTTCAACAGATCTTCTACCGTTTCCATTCCCATCTCCTCCAGCAACTTCAATACAAACGGATTCTCAAGAGGCGTCTGAAACAATGCACTTTCCGCATATACATCCACACTCTTTCTCCCTTCCTCTTCCGGAAGAATTACTTTTGGTCCACCAGCACAGCCTCCAACACATCCCATTCCTTCGAAAAAATTGGCTTCTGTCTGTCCTTCTTTGATTCGTGCGATCATTTCCATACATGCCCTGGTTCCGTCAGCCTGTTCCGCGATCACAGATATCTTCCGATCTGGTCTTAACTGGTCTACTACTTCCTTGACCGCCTGGCTTACCCCTTTGCTTTTTGCATAGATCCTTCCCGCCTTTGAAGCATGCTCTTTATCTTCTTCATATAACTCTTCCGGATGAAGATCTGCAGCATCAAAAATATCCTGTACTTCCTGAAATGTTAACACATAATCTACTGCATCTGCAATATCCGGTTCTCTTGCTTCTTTCTTTTTTGCAAGACATGGGCCCGCAAATACGGTAATCGCATCAGGATGTATACGCTTAATCATACGTCCACAGGCTATCATTGGTGATACTGCTCCCGGAACATGTGGCATAAATTCATGATAAATCTTTCGAATCATGGCAATCCAGACCGGACAGCAACAGCTGGTCAGCTGAAAATCTCCTTTTTTCTGAACATGCCGGTCAAATTCCAAAGCTTCTTTCAATGTCAGAATATCTGCAAATAATGCTACTTCTACCATTCCTGTAAATCCAAGCGCTTTAAATGCTGTCCTTAATTTTCCCGGAGTGATCTGATCACCAAACTGTCCGGCAAATGCCGGTGCTATCATCAGATAGACAGGATTTTTTGCTTCTCTTACTGCCTTCATCACAGGAAATACATCTTTACTTGCCATCAGGCGATCCATCTTACAGGCATCAATACATACGCCACACCCTGTACATAATTCCGGACGGATTAGAAACTTTCCCTGATCATCAATCTCTATAGCATCAAAAAGGCAGCTTTTCTGACATGCCCTCTCATATGCACATTGTTCACATTCACTGACCGAAAGAACCGGCGCATATTTTTCAGGATGCAGAAGGCAGTCCAGATGCGCCGGATCATATTGCCCGGGAAGCGGCTCCTGAATCTGCAACTTTCTCGCTAAGATATCCTGATATAACTCTTCCAATGTTTTCATTCTTTTTTCCTCTCAATATTATTATCGTAAACATTATTGACAGAAATTTGTTGTTTTATGCCTTCTTTACACCCTTCACTCTAAGTGTTAAACTAATAATATACAAAAACATTGAGCTTCACAAAAAGGGGGATATTGTATGAGTAAACGTATCATTACCATTGGAAGACAATTCGGAAGTAACGGACGTGCAATCGGAATGTCTCTTGCAGAAAAACTGGGGATTCACTGCTATGACAAAGACCTGATTAAGATTGCATCTGAGCAAATGGACATTCCTTATGAACAATTGAAAAGAGTAGATGAAAAAAGGGAGCGTCCGTGGGCTTATCAGGTGGATAAAGATTCCGGGCTTGATCGCCGCTATCGTTACGAACACATTGATGAAAAACTTTTTGAAACAGAATGTGAAGTTATCCGCCATCTGGCTGAACGTGAAGACTGTATCATTGTAGGACGATGTGCTAATTACGTACTCAGAGATTATGAGCACTGTTTCCATGTCTATCTCTATGCACCGTATGATGACTGCATCAACACGATCATGAACCGGTATTCTCTTGACGAAAAGAAAGCAGAGCATCTGATCCGAAGAGTCGACAAAGACAGAGATTACTACTATAACTACTACACAGACGAATATAGGGAAGATATGGAAAATTATGACCTGTGCCTGAACACCAGTGCATATTCAAAAGAAGAAATTCTGGATATTCTCCAGTTTTTCTATCAGAAATTATAAAAGTCGGAAAGACAGCCGGATGTCTGCAGATCAGATTGCAGGCATCCGGCTGTTTTTTATTCCAGAAGATGTTCAAATCCAATCCGGACTGCTCCGTACTCACATCCTCCGACCAGATGAATCTCTCCACACATCTCAAATCCGGCTTTTTTTAATGCATGCTGCATCGGCAGATTTCCCGGATGCGTATCAATCCGTACGGAATCGAATCCAGCTTTTTTTGCAAGTCCGAATCCATAATTGAACATTCTGCCAGCCACTCCTTTTCCCTTACACCCCTTTGCCACGCATACCCTGTGCATGGAAGCATATGCTCCATCCGTAAGCCACTTTCCCTCAATCACCTTATAAGAAGGATCAGGCGTAACCTGAAACGCAAAAGCTCCCTGAATTACACCTTCTTCTACTGCAAGATAAGCGCATTTTGCTTCGATGTCTTGATTCCAGACTTCTCTGGAAGGATAGCCTTTCTGCCACTGATCCAATCCCAGATTCTTAAGCTGCCTCTTTGCATCTGCTGTAATCTCACATATTTTTTCAATATGTTCCGGTCTCGCAATAATAAATTCCATCTGTTTTCCTCTCATTCCCTAGATTTTTCTGACAGCTGCATCACCTCACAAACTGTCAGTTTTGTTCCGCAGACCTGAAATCTTACTTCCATCCCTGCATATTCCATCCCATAAATTCTGTCAGGATCATTTTGATAAGATGGCCTTGGATCCTGAGACAAAATCTGAAACAGACTTGTCCGGACCTCTTCTGGCACTACACTCAGCCAACGCTCTGAAAATTCCACTTCAAGCTCATAATCACAAACCGTTTCCGCAAATCCGCCCTTCGCATGCGGATGACTGTCTACATACGGAAGATAAGGTTTGATATCATAAATGGGAGTTCCATCCATCAGATCTGCACCTTCCACCCACAGGACCATACCTTCTTTTCCCCTGTTTTCTATATCTTTAAGCTTTACACAGGATAATCCAATTGGATTCGGCCGAAAAGGAGAACGTGTTGCAAAAACTCCCCTTCTCTCATTTCCTCCAAGCCTTGGAGGCCTTACAGTCGGACTCCAGTTCTCTCTAATTGTTTCCGAGAATTCCCAGATCAGCCAAAGATGTGAATATCCTTCCAGTCCACGCACAGCGTCCGGATTTCTGTATTCTGGTTCAAATATAATCTCTCCCCGGGTCTCTGCCAGGCCGCTCTGTCTGGGAATACCAAATTTAGTTGGAAATTCCGTATGAATATGTGCAATTGGTCTGATCAATCTGCCTTTTTTCATTTCCATATTCTTTTCCTTATTAACTCCGATTCTATTTCAAATATCGTTGCCTTCAATGCTATCCATAGAGCTGCTCTTTCAGCAACCGAATCTCTTCTTTATGCCCTGCATCATCTAATGGCGTTTCCAGATAAAATGGCAGGTTACGAAACGCTGGATGTCTCATCACCTGAAGAAGTGGTTCCAGCCCGATCTTACCGCCACCAATGACTGCATGACGATCCTTATGAGAGTCAAATGCTTCCAGACTATCGTTAAGATGAATGGCTTTCAAATGTTCCAGTCCCAGAATTCGGTCAAACTCTTCCAC
>JALEKG010000036.1 GCA_022769185.1 Dorea sp.
CTTCAAGGAAGGCAACCAGTGTCAGACCCTTCTCGGTGTTACCGGTTCAGGTAAGACCTTCACGATGGCTAATGTCATCCAACAAATAAATAAACCAACATTGATTATTGCACATAATAAGACTCTCGCAGCGCAGTTATACGGCGAATTTAAGGAATTCTTTCCTAACAACGCAGTCGAATATTTTGTGTCCTATTATGATTATTATCAGCCGGAGGCTTATGTTCCGTCTTCAGATACCTATATTGCCAAGGATTCTGCAATCAATGATGAGATTGACAAGTTGCGCCATTCTGCTACGGCAGCGTTATCGGAACGTCGGGATGTGATTATTGTTGCCAGTGTGTCCTGTATCTATGGACTTGGTTCACCGATTGATTATCAGGAGATGGTCATCTCTCTGCGACCGGGAATGGAGAAGGACAGAGATGATGTGATCCGTAAGCTGATAGATATCCAGTATGACCGTAATGAGATGGATTTTAAGCGTGGTACATTCCGGGTGCATGGGGATGTGCTGGAGATTTTTCCGGCAGGTTCGGAAGAATATGCGATCCGGGTGGAATTTTTTGGCGATGAAGTAGACAGAATAACAGAAGTGGATGTATTGACAGGGGAAGTGAAAAATGAGTTGAATCATATTGCGATTTTCCCGGCATCCCATTATGTTGTATCAAAGGAAAATATGGAGCGGGCGATTTGCGAGATCGAAGAGGAACTGGAGGAACAAGTCCGTTTCTTCAAAAGTGAGGGAAAACTTCTGGAGGCTCAGAGAATTGCAGAACGTACGAATTTTGATATTGAAATGCTGCGGGAAACGGGATTCTGTTCCGGAATTGAGAATTATTCCAGACATCTTACCGGCCTGGTACCGGGGCAGCCGCCGCATACACTGATTGATTATTTTCCAGATGACTTTATCATGATGATTGATGAGTCTCATAAGACGGTGCCACAGATTGGAGGAATGTACCATGGGGATCAGTCCAGAAAGAAAACACTGGTAAATTATGGATTCAGACTACCGTCAGCATTAGATAACCGTCCACTTAGTTTTGAAGAATTTGAAAGTAAGATTGATCAGGTGATGTTTGTATCTGCAACGCCTGGACCATATGAGGAGCAGCATGAGCTTCTGCGTGCAGAACAGGTGATTCGTCCGACTGGCCTTCTGGATCCGGAAGTAGAAGTCCGACCAGTAGAAGGCCAGATTGATGATCTGGTAGGAGAAGTCAATAAGGAAGTCGCAAAGAAAAATAAGATATTGATCACGACTCTGACCAAACGAATGGCAGAAGATCTGACAGACTACATGCGGGAACTTGGAATTCGGGTCCGCTACCTTCATTCAGATATTGATACACTGGAACGGACAGAGATTGTCCGTGATATGCGTCTGGATGTGTTTGATGTATTGGTGGGAATTAATCTGCTGAGAGAGGGCCTTGATATCCCAGAGATTACTTTGGTGGCTATTTTGGATGCAGATAAAGAAGGATTTCTTCGTTCGGAAACATCATTGATCCAGACGATTGGGCGTGCTGCACGTAATGCGGACGGGCATGTTATTATGTATGCAGATAAGATTACGGATTCCATGCAGATGGCTCTGGATGAAACAGAGCGCCGCCGGAAGGTACAGATGCGCTATAATGAAGAACACGGAATCACGCCACAGACGATCCGGAAAGGTGTAAGAGATCTGATTGCTGTATCGAAAAAAGTAGCAGCGGAAGAGATGAGACTGGAAAAAGATCCGGAGTCTATGAGTGAAAAAGAACTGGAAAAACTGATCCGGAGTCTGGAAAAACAGATGAAGAAGGCTGCTGCGGAACTGAATTTTGAGACGGCAGCAGAATTAAGAGATAAGCTGATAGAACTTAAGAGATTTTTAAAAGAATAGATGAAATGAGAGGAACATACAGGCATATGGCAGAGCAAAAAGACAGTAAACAGTATATAAAAATCAGAGGTGCCAATGAGCATAATCTGAAGAATATAGATCTGGATATCCCAAGAGATTCGCTGGTGGTGCTGACCGGACTCAGTGGCTCCGGAAAATCATCTCTTGCATTCGATACCATCTATGCGGAAGGGCAGAGAAGATATATGGAATCACTGTCTTCCTATGCAAGACAGTTTCTTGGACAGATGGAAAAACCGGATGTGGAAAGTATCGAAGGATTGTCTCCGGCAATTTCCATTGATCAGAAATCCACAAACCGGAATCCGAGATCTACCGTCGGAACCGTGACGGAGATCTATGATTATTTCCGACTGTTGTTTGCAAGAGTCGGAATTCCGCATTGTCCGAAATGTGGGAAAGAGATCAAAAAGCAGACAGTCGATCAGATGGTCGACCAGATCATGGAGCTTCCGGAGAGAACAAAGATACAGCTGCTGGCTCCGGTTGTACGTGGAAGAAAAGGAACGCATGCGAAGCTTTTGGAGAGAGCGAAAAAAAGCGGGTATGTCCGTGTACGTATCGATGGAAATCTTTATGAATTATCGGAAGAGATTAATCTGGATAAGAATATTAAGCATAATATAGAAATAATTGTAGACCGTCTTGTGGTGAAGGAAGGAATAGAGCAGCGTTTAACAGATTCTATTGAGAATGTTCTTGCTCTGGCAGAAGGTCTTATGATCGTAGATGTGATCGGCGGGGAGGCTATTAATTTCAGTCAGAGCTTTTCCTGCCCAGATTGCGGGATCAGCATTGATGAGATTGAGCCGAGAAGTTTTTCTTTCAATAATCCGTTTGGAGCATGTCCGGAATGTTTTGGACTCGGATATAAAATGGAATTTGACGAAGACCTGATGATACCGGATAAAAGTCTGAGTATCAGTGAAGGGGCAATTGCGGTCATGGGGTGGCAGTCCTGTACGGATAAAAAGAGTTTCACATATGCGATTCTGGATGCCTTAAGCAAAGAATATCAGTTTTCGCTGGATACTCCGTTTGGAAAATATCCTAAGAAGATTCAGGATGTTCTGCTCCATGGTACGAATGGAAAAGAAGTAAAAGTGTATTATAAGGGGCAGAGGGGAGAAGGAATTTATGATGTGGCTTTTGAAGGATTGATCAAAAATGTAGAACGTAGGTATCGTGAAACATCTTCGGAAACAATAAAAGCAGAGTATGAGGAATTTATGCAGATTACTCCATGTCATGAATGCGGTGGACAGAGATTGAAACCTGCAGCACTGGCAGTTACGGTTGGCGGGAAAAATATTGCAGAATTGACGGATATGTCGATTGAAAAACTGCAGAAATTCCTGAACAAATTGAAACTAAGCAAGCATCAGATGTTGATCGGTGGACAGATTTTAAAAGAAATCAATTCCAGAATCCAGTTTTTGATGGATGTAGGACTGAATTATCTGACTCTCGGACGTGCAACTGGAAGTTTGTCAGGAGGAGAGGCACAGAGAATCCGTCTGGCAACGCAGATTGGATCAGGACTCGTAGGGGTTGCTTATATTCTGGATGAGCCAAGTATCGGTCTTCACCAGAGAGATAATGACAAGCTTCTCGGAACACTGAAACATCTCCGTGATCTTGGAAATTCAGTCATTGTAGTTGAACATGATGAAGATACAATGCGGGCAGCTGACTATATCGTTGATATCGGCCCGGGAGCAGGCGAGCACGGCGGAGAGGTCATCGCTACAGGAAATGCAGAAGATATTATGGCGAATAAGAATTCGATTACCGGTGCATACCTAAGTGGAAGAATTAAAATTCCTGTGCCTTCTGAACGTAAAAAGCCAACAGGATGGTTAAAAGTAATCGGAGCAAGAGAAAATAATCTGAAAAATATTGATGTAAAATTTCCTCTTGGAGTTTTCACTTGCGTAACCGGAGTGTCTGGCTCTGGTAAGAGCTCTTTGGTAAATGAAATACTTTATAAAAGACTTGCAAGAGATCTGAACCGGGCAAGAACGATTCCTGGAAAACATAAAGAAATAAAAGGAATCGATCAGTTGGACAAGGTAATCAACATTGATCAGTCTCCGATCGGACGTACGCCGAGATCCAATCCGGCAACTTATACTGGTGTGTTTGATCTGATCAGAGATCTGTTTGCTGCAACTTCAGATGCAAAAGCGCGGGGGTATAAAAAAGGACGTTTTAGTTTTAATGTGAAAGGCGGACGTTGTGAAGCATGCAGTGGAGATGGAATTTTGAAGATTGAGATGCACTTTCTTCCGGATGTATATGTCCCTTGTGAAGTCTGCAAGGGAAAGCGTTATAACCGTGAAACGCTGGAGGTAAAGTACAAAGGAAAGAGTATCTACGACGTATTGGATATGACAGTGGAAGAAGCTTTGCATTTTTTTGAAAATGTACCAAGTATTCGCAGAAAGATGGAGACGTTGTATGATGTAGGACTTTCTTATATTCGACTGGGTCAGCCTTCAACTACTCTTTCAGGAGGAGAAGCACAGAGAATCAAGCTGGCGGCGGAGCTCAGTAAACGAAGTACCGGAAAGACGATCTACATTCTGGATGAGCCAACAACAGGATTGCATTTTGCAGATGTGCATAAATTAACAGAGATTTTGCACCGACTGGCAGCAGATGGAAATACAGTCATTGTAATTGAACACAATCTGGATGTAATTAAGACAGCTGATTATATTATTGACATTGGACCGGAAGGCGGTGATAAAGGAGGTACTGTCATTGCACAGGGCACTCCGGAGGAAGTGGCACAAAGTCCGATATCCTATACAGGACATTATATTGATGCTATGTTAAAAAAGTAATCTTTTCGTCATATTGTAATATTTCTTTTAGAAAGATTCATAAAGATTTAAGCAAAATAGGGCTTTTTATTTTGAAGGAATTTGATTATAATGAAACGTGCATTTAAAAGGTGCAGACTATTTTACAATAACACGAAGGATAATATATAGATAGCAAAATGAAGGGAGAATAAGTATGTCAGTAGATATTGGAATTGATTTGGGAACAGCCAGTGTTCTGGTATATGTTAAAGGTAAAGGCGTAATATTGAAAGAACCATCAGTAGTTGCGTATGACAGAGATACCAATGCAATTAAGGCAATTGGTGAGGAAGCAAGGCTGATGCTGGGAAGAACGCCGGGGAATATTGTGGCTGTCAGACCGCTCAGACAAGGAGTAATCTCAGATTATACTGTGACAGAAAAGATGATAAAGTATTTTGTACAGAAAGTGCTGGGAAAACGAACCTTTAAGAAACCAAGAATCAGTATCTGCGTGCCGAGTGGCGTTACGGAAGTGGAACGAAAAGCGGTTGAAGAGGCAACTTATGCTGCCGGAGCAAGAGAAGTGAATTTGATTGAAGAGCCGGTTGCGGCTGCGATTGGTGCAGGAATCGATATATCAAAGCCATGTGGAAACATGATTGTGGATATAGGTGGAGGAACATCCGATATTGCAGTGATCTCTCTTGGAGGAACGGTAGTAAATACATCCCTTAAGCTTGCCGGAGATGATTTTGATGAGGCAATCGTCCGGTATATGAGAAAAAAACATAACCTTCTGATCGGAGAGAGAACGGCGGAAGATATTAAAATTAAGATTGGTACAACATATCCTCTGATTGAAGAGGAAGCAATGGAAGTCCGTGGGCGGAATCTGGTTACTGGTCTCCCAAAGACTGTAACGGTTACTTCTTCCGAAACTGAGGAGGCACTGCGTGAGACGACCGGTCAGATCGTGGAAGCTGTAATCAGCGTGTTGGAGCGTACTCCACCAGAATTATCAGCAGATATCCTGGATCGTGGCATTATGCTGACAGGAGGAGGATCTATGCTTCGTGGTATGGAAGAATTGATTGAAGAAAAAACCGGTATTAATACCATGACAGCAGAAGATCCAATGAAAGTTGTGGCCATCGGTACCGGAGAGTATGTTGAATTTATGGGTGGGCGAAAAGATTTTTAATGGAAACGGTAAAAGGGTATGTAGAGCACATCGTATATCGTAATGAAGATAATGGATATACAGTATTTCATTTAAATAATGATGATGGGGAATTGACCTGTGTGGGAAACTTTCATTATATAGAAGAAGGAGAGCTTCTAAAGATTACAGGAGAATATACGGCCCATAAGATGTACGGACTTCAGTTTTCGGTTGATTCCTTTGAGGCTTGTGAACCAGAAGATCTGATATCGATTGAACGATATCTGGGATCTGGTGCAATCAAGGGAATCGGTCCGGCTCTTGCCGGGAAAATTGTCCGGAAGTTTAAAGAGGATACTTTTCGCATTATCGAAGAAGAACCGGAGCGGCTTGCTGAGATCAAAGGAATCAGTGAGCGGAAAGCCCGGGAGATTGCTGCACAGGCAGAAGAGAAAAAGGACATGCGCCAGGCAATGATATATTTGCAGAAATATGGAATTTCAACGACGCTTGCGGCCAGAATATACCAGCATTACGGTCGGAATGTATACCATGTTATAGAAGAAAATCCATATCAGCTGGCCGATCATGTGTCGGGAGTTGGATTTAAGACCGCTGATGAGATTGCGTCTAAAGTAGGAATTCATACGGATTCTGATTATCGCATTCGCAGCGGTATTTTCTATACTTTGATGCAGAGCGTGAATGAAGGGCATATTTATCTGAAACAGGAAGCATTGCTCTATCGTGCAGGAGAACTTCTGGGAGTGGAGATCAGGCATATTGAAAAGTATTTGATGGATCTTGCCATGGAAAAGCGGATTGTGATGAAGCAGTCAGAAGATGGTATACGGATCTATTCTTCTCATTATTATTATATGGAGATGAATGTCGCCAGAATGCTACATGATCTGAATATTTCATGTGAGGTATCAGAAGATCATTTAAAACGAAGGATTCATGCAATTGAAGAAAATACAGGATTGTATCTGGATGAGATACAAAAAAAGGCAGTCATGGAAGCTGCACATCATGGTATTATGATACTGACGGGAGGACCGGGGACAGGTAAGACAACGACGATTAATGCGATGATCCATTTCTTTGAAAGTGAGGGAATGGACATTTTTCTGGCGGCACCGACAGGCAGAGCTGCAAAACGAATGACGGAAGCAACCGGGTATGAAGCACAGACCATTCACCGGCTTTTGGAAGTGACTGGAAATCCAGAAGATGAAAATATCGGAGGCTTCCAGCGGAATGCTGAAAATCCGCTGGAAGCAGACGTAATCATTATTGATGAGATGTCAATGGTGGACCTTCCGTTGATGTATGCACTTCTGGGAGCAATCGTACAGGGAACCAGACTGATTCTGGTAGGAGACAGAAATCAGCTTCCGAGTGTGGGACCAGGAAGTGTATTGAAGGATATTATTGATTCGGAATGTTTTCCGGTTGTAATGTTGACAAAGATTTTTCGGCAGGCAGGAGAGAGTGATATTGTCGTTAATGCACATAAGATTAATAGAGGTGAAGAAGTCATTCTTGATAATAAGAGTATGGATTTCTTTTTCCTAAAGCGACAGGATCCGAATATGATCATTAGTAATGTCATCACATTGCTTCAGAAAAAACTTCCGAAATATGTGGACGCAAAGCCATATGATATTCAGGTACTGACTCCAATGAGAAAAGGACTTCTGGGTGTTGAACGGTTAAATCGGATTCTGCAGGAGTATTTGAATCCTGCCGGACCGGACAAACAGGAGAAAGAGTATAACGACCGGCTTTTCCGAGAGGGGGATAAGGTCATGCAGATCAAGAACAATTATCAACTGGAATGGGAGATTACTACCAGATATGGGATGACAATTGATAAAGGTCTGGGAGTTTTTAATGGTGATATGGGAATTATCACGAAGATTAATACATATGAAGAGACGATAACCGTAGAGTATGATGAGAAAAAGCAGGTGAAGTATCCATATAATCTTCTGGATGAACTGGAACTTGCTTATGCAATTACGATACATAAGTCTCAGGGGAGCGAGTATCCTGCGGTAGTGATACCTCTGCTGCAGGGGCCAAGGCAGCTTTATCATCGAAATTTGTTGTATACAGCTGTTACGCGGGCAAGAAAATGCGTAACACTTGTGGGGAGTGACGTTGTATTCCAGGAAATGATCAGGAATACGAATGACCAGAATCGAAATACGAGTCTTGCTGAGCGAATCCGTGAAATGCAGTGAGAAAAAATGTTGATAAAATATTGAAATGGCTATGGCCGGAAGTTTGCCCGTTTTGTGAAAATGTATGCAGAATGGGAATTTGTACAAAGTGCCGGAGAGAACTTGAAAAGCTAAGAGTAATAGAACCAAGATGCATGCAGTGTGGCAAGCCGGTCCGACATATGGAACAGGAATATTGTCATGACTGTATGCATACACATCACTATTATGACAGGGGAATGAGTCTATGGCTTCATAAGCATCCTGTCAGCACATCTATTTATCAATTTAAATATCATAATCAGAGAAGGTATGGGATTCATTTTGCTGAAGAATTAGTCAGGAGTTATGGAAGAACAGTTATCAGGTGGAATCCGGATGTAATCATACCTATCCCTCTACACCCCAAAAGACGCAGGAAAAGAGGCTATAATCAGGCTGAGATTGTAGCAGAAAAAATTGGAGCAGAGCTTGGAATCAGAGTAGACTCCAGCATTTTAATCCGAAAAGTAAATACAGATCCGCAAAAAAAGCTAAATCACACGGAAAGAAAGGAAAATCTGAAACAGGCATTTGCAATAAGAAGGCCTTTAGAAAAAGGGATGGTTATATTAGTAGTGGATGATATTTATACAACAGGAAATACGATAGATGCGGCTGCAAAAGTTTTAAAAGACGGAGGAGCCGAAAAAGTCTATTTTTTAACTATAAGTATTGGACAAGGATACTGATATTTGTTATACTTAAAATGATGTTTAAATGGAGATTTTAACCTTGAGGTGGATTTATGTTAGATGAAAAAAAAGTGAAATTGATGACTCATCTAGCTCTTTATGAGCAGACGCAAGGGGAAGAGGATTTTAAAATCAGTGCATATTATCGTAAAGATTATGTGAGTCTTCATGTGATATATTCTTTTATTAGTGTGACGATAGGATATGTCTGTGCGGCTGCACTTGTGGCATTAGCTGGATTTGATGTCCTGATGGAAAAGATGTCGAATGGATTCATTCTTCTTTTGTTACTGGTTGCTTTTATAGGGTATATTTTGATTGTGGGAATATATATAGGTATTTCCAGCTATGTTTTTAATAGAAAGCATAAAGCAGCAAGACAGCGGGTAAAAAGATATAATCATAATCTGATTAAATTACTTAAGATGTATGAAAAGGAGAATGAATAGATGGATAATTTTTATGTAATTCGAGGAAGATTGCAGGAAATATATGCCGAGAAATCAAAAATAGTAAATAAGGTACTTCAGTTTGTTCTTGCATTGATAACATTTGCTGTGATTAATCAGAATATCGGATATATGAAGGCAGCAGCATCTCCGGTTGCTACTCTTGCACTTGCTGTAGTCTGTACCTGCCTTCCATTAACAGTGACGGTTGTACTGGCAACAGTATTGATATTAGTTCATATGTATTCGGTTTCGATCGGCGTTCTGGCAGTGACAGCAGTAATCTTTTTGATTATGTATATCTTTTATCTGCGGCTGACTCCGAAGATGGCGATTTTGGTACTTCTGACGCCACTGGCTTTCGCGTTAAAGATTCCTTATGTCATTCCGATTGCAGCAGCTTTGGTTACAGGTCCGGTCAGTCTGGTGGCTATTGCATGTGGAACAATTGTGTTTTATATGATGGAATATGTAAAAAAAGTAGCATTGTCAATTGATGGTGGTGGAAGCAAAGCAATTTTGGCACAGAGTACGGCCTATGCAAAGCATGTATTTACAAATAAAGAAATGTGGGTCGTTATATTTGCATTTATTGTCTGTTTCTTTCTGGTATATACACTGAGAAGACAATCAATGGATCAGGCGTGGAAAATTGCTATTATCGTAGGGGCAATTGCGAATATCATTGTTGTTGCAGTTGGAAGTATGTCTATGGGGTTACATATTTCCTATCTGTCATTGATGATAGGAAGTCTATTTGCTGTGATCGTTGGATTGGTTCTGGAGTTCTTTTTCTTTTCTGTTGATTATGCAAGGAGTGAGAATCTTCAGTTTGAAGATGACGAATACTATTATTATGTAAAAGCAATTCCGAAAGTTTCGGTTTCTACACCGGAAAAGACGGTTAAGAGAATCAATGAAAGACAGGAAACGGAGATTATGAATCCGGATGAAGTCAGAAAGATGGCGAAAAAATCAGCAGAGAACAGAAACCGGTCTGTATCAAATAATGGTGTGCGTATCAGTCAGGCAAATCCTGGGAAAAAACGCCCACCTAAAAAGGGCCCCGTTACAAAAAAGCATGATATGAAAGAAGTAGACAAAATGCTTTTGACACAAAGTCTTAAACGGGATCTGAATTTAAAAGATTAATGATTAGGAAAGAAAAACAAGTGAAATACGAATAGAATGATTCATGTTAAGGAGGTGGAAGAGCGGAATGAACATATCTGATTGGATTGAAAAGTATGGTGGTGGTCTATATTTTCCAGACATAAAAGTGACGGATATTATTGAAGTTCTGATTCTTACTTTCCTTATCTATCAAGTTATGGTATGGATTAAAAATACAAAAGCGTGGATGCTGTTAAAAGGTATTATTGTGCTTGCTGTTTTTATTTTGATCGCAGCTATTTTTAACATGCATACGATACTGTATCTTGTAAAAAATTCAGTTACAGTCATGGCAACGGCGGCAATCGTCGTTTTTCAGCCTGAATTGCGTCGTGCCTTGGAAAAACTGGGAGAGAGGCAATTCTGGTCATCGGTTGTTCCGTTTGAAACAGGAAGAGAGTCCCGTTTTAGTGAAGAGACGAGAGAAGAAATGATCCGGGCCTGCTATGCAATGGGCAGAGTAAAAACGGGAGCATTGATTGTTGTTGAACAGGCAATTCGATTGAATGAATATGAAAGTACTGGAATCAAAATGGACTGTCTGGTATCCAGCCAGGTGTTGATTAATATATTTGAACATAATACACCGTTGCATGACGGAGCAATTATTGTGCGAGGAGACCGGATAGTATCAGCCACATGTTATTTACCATTGTCTGATAACATGGGGATTAGTAAAGATCTGGGCACAAGACACCGTGCGGCAGTAGGAATGAGCGAAGTCAGTGATGCATTAGTGATTGTAGTGTCAGAAGAAACAGGAGCAGTTTCCGTTGCACAAGGCGGACAGCTGGCACGAAATATTTCAGAAACTGAATTGCGGGAAAAATTGTCGGATATTCAGCATAAGAAAACGGAAGCCAATAGAATAGTAGCATTTTGGAAAGGATGGCGTAAGCATGAGAGAAAAAATCACAAATAATCTCAGCCTCAAGATACTAGCCTTTCTTATAGCGGTATGTATGTGGCTTTTGGTTGTTAATATTGATGATCCGGTATCGGAAGAAATTTATTCTGGAATTCCTGTACAGGTAGTCCATGAAGAGGTCGTGACAGATAATAACAGTACGTATCAGATTGTGGATGATACGCAGGAAGTAAGTGTGACAGTTGTGGCCAAGCGTTCTGTTCTTGATAAGATTAAATCAGAAGATATCACGGCTGTTGCGGATATGAGAGAGCTTACACTTCGGACACAGGTCCCAATTGAAGTGAAAGTAGAGGGCTTTAAGTATGAGAAAGCCTATGCAACTCCGAGAAATCTTCAGGTGCAGATCGATGAAGAGGAAAAAAATAATTTTCCAATTACACCGACTACAATCGGAACCGTGAGGGAAGGATATGTCATTGCTGAGTTAAATGCATTACCGCAGAAGGTTACATTGCGAGGACCTAAGAAAGTGATTGACAGTATCAGTAAAGTGATGGCAGAGGTAGATGTATCTGGTCTGTCAGAAAGTACAACGCTGGAAGCGAAGCTGGTGCTTTATGATGTGAACAATAATGTGGTTGACCAGACTTTACTGGCAAATAACCTTGGTAAAGAAGGTGTCAGCGTATCGGTAGAATTGTTTCAGATAAAAGATGTTCCCATTAAGTTGGATACTTCGGAAGTAAGTGCTGCGGAAGGATATAAGATCGGAGACATAACCGTTGAACCTCAGAAGGTAAGTATCACTGGAGATGAAAGTACATTAAGCAAGATTTCGGAGATTGATGTTCCGGCTGAAGCAATTAGTGTGTCTGATCTGACTCAAAAATATGAGAAGACCATTGATATATCCGAGTACCTTCCGGAAGGTGTTTCTCTGGTTGAAACAAATGCAAGTAATGTTGTGATAACGATTGCTGTTGAGCAGCCGGGAACAAGAAGTTATGAAGTATCTATAAATTCGATTGTGGTAAATAATCTGTCTCCGGATCTTGAATTAAATTATGGATCAGTGGTGGATCTGGAAATACAAGTCAGAGGATCTAATGAAAAACTGGATTTGTTTTCGATTGCAAAAAAGGTAAGTATTGATTTGAAAAACTATACAGTTCCGGGGATTTACACTGTTCCGGTGACAGTAGAACTTCCTCGAGGATGTTCTTTGGTAAATGATGTAAGCGTAGAAGTTGTGTTAGAAAGAAAACAAGAAGAGAATAGTAAGCAGGAGGAGTAAAACGGAGAAAATTATGGTTAAGCAAAAAGTAGTAATTACCAATCCTACCGGGCTGCACTTAAGACCGGCAGGTATCTTCTGTAATATGGCCAGTCGATATGACTGTAGAATAACATTTATGTATGACGAAGGTACGATTGCTAATGCAAAAAGCGTTCTGAGCGTTTTGGGGGCATGTATCAAGGCAGGCGACGAAATAGAAATCCAGTGCGACGGAGAAGGCGAAGAAGAAGCGTTGGCTGCTATGGTGAAAGTTGTAGAAGATGGATTGGGTGAATAGAAAACAGGTAAATCAGGAACGGAATGAGAATTTTGTTCCTGATTTTTATGAAGATATTGAAGCAGACGATGTTTGGAAAGTGTATACTGCTTATATCAATCCTGGGACGCAACCCTTTTTTCATATGTACAGACTTTAACAGAAAGATTCGGAGTGGAGATAGAAAAGAAGGAATTGGAAAAAATCTGAAATAGAGTCTGTTGGTTGCATTTTAAGATGTCTTAGGTTATAATTTAAAAAGTAGTTTGTTAATTAAACAGAGTGCATATCTGGATTAGTCGTTTTAATTAATAGATTATATAATTGTAAAAGGATATGAAGAGTAATCTTGATATCCTTTTGTTTTTACAAGAGTGACAGGTGGTGTCCTTGAATAAAACATTTTGGGGAATGTTGCAATCCATTAGAGAATAAGTTGGCAACCAAGGAGGAATGATATGAAGAAAAAAACGATATTAACACTGATTTCTTGTTTTTGTATCTGTGGTTTATTGTCAACAGAACTGTCTGTTATGGCTGCTGGGATGGACGAAAATCTAAAATCAGACAGTTTGGCAACGGAAAAAACATCGGGAATCTTGGAATATTCTATGGAAGGTGTAGAAATACGAAGCATGGACGAAGAAGGTAACGTCTTTGTGGTAGAAAATCAGGGAGATGGTGTTGTACAGGAGGGAAAAGCAAGGGCGGCCTCCTCTTCCACAAAGATTGTAAATTTTAGAGCAGATTCTTCTGGTAATTCTGTTACATCAACGACAGAATATGAAGAGTATGGAACGGGAGCTATAGGGTATACATATGGAGGCAGTGGAGCTGATGCTGCTTATCTCGGCACCGAAAATGGAAAGGTTAAATTTATGCTGAGCGGTGTGATTGGACTTGTGGATTCTTCTAAGGTCCAAGTGGTTAGCATGAGTAATGTAAAAAGTTATAGCTGTTATTATGCTGATGGAGAAAACCTGATTCATCGAATTGCCATGGATATGACAACTTCAGGCTGGGGAGGATCCATCAATGTAGGACCTCAGCAGTCTTATATGACTAGTGATACAACTTATTATAGTTATGATGGTCATTATTTCTATACTGATTATGAAATGATGTTAACAGATTATAAGAATGATACAAGAAAGAATTCTATTAATCCGAGTCAGCCATATTATAATTACTTTCAGTTTTTACCTTTCCGAGGAAAGTCTAATTACTCTGAGAGTGAAATGAAATCTATGGTAAATACGAAAGCCTCCAGTGAATCAAAGATGTATAATACAGGAGATGTATTTGTAAAAAATCAGAATACATATGGTACGAATGCTCTTTTGATGATTGGAATTGCTGCAAATGAGAGTGGATGGGGGACAAGTTCCATAGCGAAAGAAAAGAATAATATTTTCGGAATTAATGCGGTAGACTCCTCACCTGGAAGTAGTGCAAATGCTTTTTCAGACGTGAATACCTGTATTAAAGATTTTTCGGAAACCTATCTTTCTAAAAGGTATCTCAGACCAGGATATGATTATTATAATGGTGGTTATGTCGGAGATAAAGCCAGTGGAATTAATGTAAGATACGCATCCGATCCTTATTGGGGAGAAAAAGCGGCTGCAATTGCATGGTCACTGGATGGTAATAGTGGAAAGAAAGATCAATATAATTATACAATCGGGATTAAGGATACCGTTGCAAATGGGCATAAGGAACTTAATGTTCGGAATGAAGCGAACACTTCCTGTACAGTGTTATATACAACAGGAACGGTATCAAATTATGCATTTTTGATATTAGGGGAATCTGGAAGTTTTTATAAGGTTCAAAGTGACCCTGTTTTGTCAAGTGGGCGGACAGGCATTAATAAAGACTCTGGTACATATGACAGTTCTTCAATGTATGCATATGCAAGTAAAGAATATATTTCGATAGTATCAAACGGAATGTCGAGTTCTCCTTCGGAAGAAAAAAAGGTGGGAATATCATATTGTACACATGTACAGGGATCTGGTTGGCAGGGCTATGTATCTAATGGAACAACATCTGGAACAACTGGATCGGCAAAACGTCTGGAAGCAATTAAGGTTAAGCTGGATAATCCAGAATATACAGGAAGTGTTCAATACCGGGCGCACGTGCAGACATATGGCTGGCTGGACTGGGTGAAAGATGATGAAGAGTGCGGAACGACGGGAGAGTCGAAACGTATGGAGGCAATACAAATTCAGCTGACTGGAGAGATAGCAGAATATTATGACATTTATTATCGGGCACACGTGCAGACGTATGGCTGGTTGGATTGGGCAAAGAATGGAGAAATAGCGGGAACTACAGATGCTTCGAAACGTATGGAAGCAATAGAGATAAAACTTGTAAAGAAAGGCGGAGCAGCGCCTGGGAAAACAACGAGTGCGTATGTGCAGCCATTAGTTCAATACCGGACACATGTACAGACATATGGCTGGCAGGATTATGTTATGGGAGGCGGATATAGCGGTACCACTGGAGAATCTAAGCGTCTGGAAGCAATTCAGATTGGTTTGATTAATCAGAAGTATTCAGGTGATATTGAGTATCGGGTTCATGTGCAAAGCTATGGTTGGATGAATTGGAACATCGGGGGAAGAGTAGCTGGAACGACAGGAGAATCTAAGAGACTGGAAGCAATACAGATAAAGCTGACAGGCATCATGGCTGAGAAATATGATATTTATTATCGAGTGCATTCGCAGACATATGGTTGGCTTGGATGGGCGAAAAATGGAGAGTCTGCCGGTACGGAAGGGCTGGCTAAACGTTTAGAATCTATTCAGATTGTACTGGTTGCAAAAGAAGGAGCAGCACCTGGAAGTACAGAGAATGCTTGTGTAACAGAATAAATTATGAAAGATTTGAAAAAGGAATAAAAAATGAGAAGAAAACTATCAATTATACTATGTGTGACTCTTTTGGCGTCAAATATCAGCGTAGCAAAGATTACTAGTTATGCTGCAGAAACGCAAGATGTGAAAGTGGAGGAAGATACTCTAGAAGAGACTCAGAAAGAAACAACTGAAGATGCCGAAATTGCGGATTTAGAGGAAAAGAATGCGACGAGTGAAACAGATGATTTAAAAGCTGAAAGAGGTTTTCATGCCAATAGTTGGAGATTTTCTGATGGTAAATTAGTTACTTCCCAGGCGAGTAAAGCAAGGGCTGGAAGTGCGGATGCATGGAATAAAGTTAACGGAAAGTATGTGAATAGTCGTGGCGAAGTTATTGAAGGTGCAGAAAAGAAGGGAATTGATGTCAGTCAATGGCAGGGGAAGATTAACTGGGAAAAAGTGAAAGCAGATGGAATAGAATTTGCGCTTATCCGTTGTGGATATGGAATGGATCAGACAGATCAGGATGACGAAAATTGGGAGTATAATGTGTCGGAATGCGAACGGTTGGGAATTCCCTATGGTGTATATATTTATTCCTATGCTACAACTACAGAGCGGGCATCGAGCGAAGCCTCACATGTGCTCAGATTATTAGAGGGACATACTCCGACATATCCTGTATATATTGATATGGAAGATAATTCTACTCAAAATTTAGGAGAAACCTTATTAGGGAATATTGCAAAGACATTTTGTGATAAGATAGCTGCGTCAGGCTATTGTCCTGGAGTATATGCTAATCTGAACTGGTGGAATAATTATTTGACAAGTTCTGCCTTTTCAAACAACTCATGGTCAAAATGGGTGGCGCAATATAATTATCAATGTGATTATCAGTCCAGTTATGATATATGGCAGTGTACCGATAGTGGAAGTGTTGATGGTATTGAAGGAAATGTTGATCTGGATTTCTGGATGGGGGAATCGCCAGAAAATACTTCCGTTGAAGTTGAGGATTCTAATATCATCACGTATTCTTCTTATATGCAGACTTATGGTTGGCTGGAAGAAGTAAATAATGGTTATATAAGTGGAAAAACTGGATTGTCAAAGCGTCTTGAGGCATTTAAGATTAATATTGGAGATGGATACGGAGATTTAGGAGTAAAGTATTGTAGTTTAGTTCAGGATAGTGGTTGGCAGGATTATGTATCTGAAGGGGAAGAATCTGGGACAACGGGAAAATCGAAGGCAATTCAGGCAATTAGAATGGAGCTTACTGGTACCGAAGCTGACCAGTATGATATTTATTATCGGGTACATGCTCAGAGTTATGGATGGCTTGACTGGTCAATGAATGGAGAACCAGCTGGAACGAATGGTTATGATAAGCGTCTGGAAGCAATTCAGATTGCTGTTGTAAAAAAAGGAACAGAAGCTCCTGGAGAAATGGAAAAGCCGTATGTTACGAAAGAATTAGAAGTTAAATATGCATCATATATATCTGGTGAAGACTGGCAGGAGGCTGTAGTAAATGGAGACACCAGTGGTACAACTGGGCGTTCCAAGGCAATAGAAGGTATAAAAATCCAGGTGGATGGTACATTATATACCGGAACAGTGAAATATCAGACTTATGTACAGAACTATGGATGGCTTGATGAAGTGAATGGATATGAAGCTTGTGGTCTTCCTGGGCAGGGAAAACGAATGGAGGCAATTAAGATAGGGCTGTCAGGAGATATGGCAAACAAATATGACATTTATTATCGGGTACATGCTCAGAGTTATGGATGGCTTGACTGGTCAATGAATGGAAAACCGGCTGGAACGAATGGTTATGATAAGCGTCTGGAAGCAATTCAGATTGTCCTGGTAGAAAAAAATGGATCTGCCCCGGGAAGTACAGAAAATGCTTACATACAATCCAAAATTTCTTATTCCACACACGTGCAGTCTGATGGTTGGCAGTCAGCGGTCTATGAAGGAGAAGTTGGTGGGACAGAAGGAAAGGCAAAACGCTTGGAAGCGATTAAGATATTATTACAAGGACCTGCATCTGAGGAAGATATAACATATAGTGTGCATGTACAGTCTTATGGCTGGATGGATGAAGTCAATGGCGGAGAAATCGCAGGAACTACAGGAGAAGCAAAACGATTGGAGGCAATTAAGATAGGGCTGTCAGGAGATATGGCAAACAAATATGACATTTATTATCGGGTACATGCACAAACTTACGGCTGGATGGACTGGGCTAAAAATGGAGAACCGGCCGGGACGGAAGGCCTTTCGAAGCGATTGGAGGCAATTCAGATTGTTTTAGTGGAAAAACATGGAGCAGCACCGGGAAATACGGATAAAGCTTTTATAAAGAAATAGGAAGAAGACCGATGTTCGATGTAATATCGGTCTTAAATCATAGAATTGGAAGAAGATTTAGTATGTATTTAAAAAAAAAGTATCTGACAGGAATTATATGGGGTATATTTTTTATAGTATATCCGTTGCATGTAAATGCAGAAGAGGGACTTAGTGTAGATAATCTGAGGATTAATCAATTGGCTGAACCATTTGGGATACCAGAAGATTCGGTGAAGTGTTCCTGGAGTATTCAATCTGATCAAAAAAGCACACAGCAGACAGAATATCATATTGTTATGGCGAAAACAGAAGATGCATTGCAGAAGGAACAGTATGTCTGTGATACTGGATGGATTGCATCTGATGAGAACAGTAATGTATTATTAAATGCAGAACTGGAAGAAAATCAGCTATATTATTGGCAGGTTCAGGTGAAGGATAATTATGGAAGAACCAGCGAATTATCATCTGCGCAGGCTTTTTCAACGGAGGTAGGGAGCGAATGGGAAGGAACACAGGGAATCTGGGATGGAACGGATGACTATGTATTTTTTCGGTGGCAGCAATATATAAAGGCGGATGAGGTTGAAAAAGTTTTAGTTTCGGCAACAGCGGCTTCACCGGAAAAATCAAGACAATACGTGTATAATTTGTACGTGAATGGGAGCAATGTGGGTTCGGGACCTTCCAGGATAGATAATAATACATTATATTATAATACTTATGATGTGACAGGCCTTTTAAAAAATGGACAAAATGTAGTAGGGGCAATCTGTTATTCTGAAAGCGGGCATGCTTTTCTGGGACAGATAACGGTATATTATAAAGATGGTACAAAAAAAGTATTATCGAATACAGGAAATGATAAAGATGCATGGAAAGCATTAAAAGGAGATTCGGCGTTTGGGAATGGTTCTGCATCCGTTGGAACAGGCAATTATTATACACAGGCTGCTGAAAACATGAATAGTAAGAACTATCCTCATGGCTGGCTTGAGGAAAATTATAGTGTTTCATCTTGGGATATTCCGATTTTGTCAAAAGGATGTGATGATTATCAGTTGGAGCCCTATTCATCTGAAAATATGATGCGATATAATGTCATTCCGAAAAGTGTAAAAAAGTTATCGGAAGGAAACTATCTCGTAGATTTTGGCAAGGAAATTGTGGGAAGCCTGGGTCTTGAAATTGATAGTGAAAGTGAGCAGAGCATCCAGGTATATTATGGAGAAGAACTGGATTCTGATGGAAATGTCCGATATGAAATGGGAACTGGGAATAATTATTCAGAAAGCTGGACATTGACTCAGGGAAAACAAAAGCTTGAAACGGTGAATATGAAAACCTTTCGGTATGTACAGATTAAAGGTAGAGTTGAGATTACGGAAGAAAATGTTACAGGATTGCAAATCAGGCAGGCGTTTTCGGAAGATGCTTCTGATTTTTCAAGTGCAAATTCTGTTTTAAATGATGAATATGATCTGGCAAAATACACGATAAAGACAACCAATCAGGATATGTATGTAGATACGCAGAGTAGGGAAAGACAAAATTATAGTGGAGATCTCCTGATTAATATGATGACTTCTTTTTCGATGGAAGCTGACTATACTCTGGCAGCACATTCACTGGATTATGCATTGAATCATCCTACTTGGCCGGCAGAATATCTCTTATATTCTGTACAGGCAGCATGGCAGTATTATTTATACTCAGGAGATATTGATTTTTTAAATGAACATTATGAATTGCTGAAAGAATCTGTCAGTCAGTTTTCGGTAGACAGTACTGGGTTAGTGAAAGAGCCAGAAAAATCTATTTTGGTTGATTGGCCGAAGGCAGAACGTGACGGATATAAAATGTCAGATTCTTACTATAATACAGTGTTAAATGCAATATATTCCGGAACTTGTGGAGATATGCGGCATATTGCGGAAACACTAGGAAATACCAGTGATGCAGAAGTTTATCAGAATCTTTCTGATACTGTGAAAAGCAATATGATATCAAAATTATATAATGCAGATACAGGGCGATATGCAGATGGAATGAATGCTTCAGAAGAAAGAGTAGATCATTATTCACAGCATGCGACCGTTTTTGCATTAGCATTTGGAATCTACGACAGTCAGAACATGGCAGATCTATTGGTGGATAGTATTCGAGAGGATGGATTGAATCAGACAAGTGTATATGCAACTTATTTTATGTTGCAAGGGTTGTATCGAAGCAACCAGGGAATGCTTGCAAGACAGATTATGTCTGATCCTAGTAATTATGAAGGAAGCCATACATGGGCAAATATGATGTATCGTGTTGGAGCGACACTCACGGCGGAGGCATGGGATAATTCGATAAAATCAAATATGTCTTATTCACATCCATGGGGGACTGCACCGGGATGCTGGCTGGTGAAAGGGTTGTTCGGAATTTCTCCTACATCAGGAGCGTATCGTACTTTTGATGTGAAGTTGCAGCCAGGAGGAGTGGAACAGGCAACAGTGAAAGTGCCAACTCTTAATGGAAACATAGATGCTTCTTATCAGCTGAATGGGAATGGAATGATTTCTTTGCAGATTACGATTCCTTCAAACTCGGAAGCGAGGATTTTGATTCCGATAGAAGAAGATACAGGTGTTTTGACGGTGGATGGAATGACGGTGGATGGAGAGAAGGTAGAAAATCAATATCTTTCAGTAACTGTTGAAAGCGGAAGTCATACGATTGTAGGTGGAAGTGGTAATTATGCGAATACTACGGAGCTGAAACAAAATGAAAATGTTGTTTATCAGACATATGGAAGTTTATGGAATTCTTATGAAACAAATGGAAACACAAGTGGTTCAACAGGGGAATCACAGGCGATTTATGGTTTCAGGGCACTGTTAAATTCAAAGGAAGATGGTGGAATCAGATATTCTACTTATCGGAAAGAAGATGAGTGGACTGAATGGAATGAAAATGGACAGATTGATAAGGATGAGAACGAGATGATCCAGGCTGTAAAAATAGAACTGACAGGTGCTGTTGCATGGAAAAAGGATATATATTATAGAATCTACAGCCAGACGTTTGGGTGGCTTGACTGGGCAAAGAACGGGGAGGCAGCAGGAACAATTGATATGAATAAGCGTGCGGAGGCCATTGAGATAGTGCTGGTAGAAAAAGGAAGTGAAGCACCGGGAGACACCGAAATTCCATTACGTCAAGCTGGTGAAATTAATTATAGTGTTCACAGCCAGACTTATGGTTGGATGAATCCCGTGTCTGATGGAGCTACTGCAGGAACAGTCGGGGAGAAAAAACGATTAGAGGCAATAAAGATTGAAATTGATCCGTCAAAAATTCCATATAGTGGATCCGTTCAATATCAGGTTCACAGCCAAAGTTATGGATGGATGGATTGGGTATCAGATGGAGAAGAGGCAGGGACATCAGGACAGTCAAAACGTTTGGAAGCAATTAAAATCAAATTAACAGATGAATTGGAAGAAAAATATGATATCTATTATCGTGTGCATGCACAGGCCTATGGATGGCTTGACTGGGCAAAAAATGGTGAAAGTGCAGGGACATCAGGACAGTCGAAACGGCTGGAGGCAATTCAGATAGTTTTGATAAAAAAAGGAGAAGATGCACCAGGAAACACAGAACGGCCTTTCGTAGGGAAACTTTCTTATACAACCCATGTGCAAAGTTATGGTTGGCAGGACAGAGTGTATGATGGAGAAATGAGTGGAACCAACGGACAGTCAAAACGATTAGAAGGAATTAGGATTAAGCTGGAAGATTTAGAACTATCCGGTGGTGTGAAATATTGTACCCATGTGCAAAGTTACGGCTGGCAGGACTGGGTATCTGATGATCAGATCAGTGGAACGACAGGAGAAGCAAAACGTCTGGAAGCAATCCGAATAGAGTTGACAGGAAAGGTGGCACAGCAATATAATATTTATTATAGAGTTCATTGCCAGACTTATGGATGGCTTGGCTGGGCAAAAAATGGCGAGGTGGCCGGGACCAGCGGAATGGGGAAACGTCTGGAAGCAATCGAAATTAAGATACTTCCAGAAGCAGCAGAATTTGATACAGGAGGTCCTTCTTATTATACGATAGAGGAGACGGAAAACAGTTCAACTGTGGAAACGGGAGAAAATACAGCTGAATCGGAATTGAATTCTGACGTGGTGAATGATTATAATAAGGAAGAGATTTACAAAGAAGAATAAAGAAACTGAGATTCAGAATTTTATTGTAAAACAATACGGACAAACTGAAATAGAAGAAGGAGGGGAAGATTATGAGAATGAAAATGTATCTGGCGATTGTGCTGGCTGTGGCAGTAGTGTTCGGAAATGTTGGTTCGGTTCTATCGGTATATGCGCAGGAAGAAAATGTGACAGCTGAACAGTCGGAAACTTTTGACGAGAAGGACATTGCTGAACAAACAAAGGATGAAGAAGAAAATCCAACAGGTGAAGAAGAAATACAGGAAGGTGGAATCGAAGAAGGAGTAGCGGAGAATGAGACGGCGGTGGAGGATTCATCAGTTGGAGAGGAACAGGCAGAAGAAACAACTGATACAGAGGCAGAAGTGCCACACGTGGAATATCAGGCTCACGTTGCTAAAATCGGCTGGCAGGACAGTGTAAAAGATGGTGAAACTGCCGGCACAGTCGGACAGTCTTTGGCAATTGAGGGATTAAAGATTCAGTTGACTGGAATTGATACGGAAGAATTAGCCGGGAGTGGGGTTGAATATAGTGCGTATGTGCAGGACTCTGGCTGGCAGGATAGTGTAAAAGATGGTGAACTTGCCGGCACAGTCGGACAATCAAAAAAAGTCGAGGCTGTTATGATAAAATTAACTGGTCCGATCGCAGAAAAATATGATATTTATTATCGAGTGCACTGTCAGAGTTATGGCTGGCTTGGCTGGGCAAAAAATGGGAAAAAAGCTGGTACTTCAGGATTTGCAAAGCGCGTAGAGGCAATTGAGATCTGTCTGGTTAGAGAAAATGGAGAAGCGCCTGGAGAGACGGAAAATTGTTATGTCTATCAGCGTATAAAATATCAGGCTCACTGCCAGAGCTATGGCTGGATGGATAGTGTTGGTGAAGATCAGATCGCAGGGACGGTAGGTGAGAATAAACGACTGGAAGCATTAAAAATTGAACTTCCGGAGACTGAATATGACGGAAGCATCGAGTACAGGGTTTATTTGCAAGGTTATGGCTGGCAGGAACCGAAATCAGACGGAGAAATCGCAGGAAAAGTCGGCGAGGCTAAAAGAATTGAAGCTGTTGAGATTTGGCTTAAAGGTGAAATTGAAGAATATTATGATGTATATTATAGTGTTCATATGGCAAAAATTGGATGGTGTAATTATGCGTCAAGGGGAGAGACAATCGGAACAACCGATCTAAGTAAGCCGATTCAGGCGATTAAGATCTGCCTGGTAAAAAAAGATGTCGATCCAATTCCAGATACTTCAGGGGATAAATATATTGCAGGTTATGAGAATGGCGATTTTTATTATAGCGCACAGATAAAGGATGGGAATGATACCGGGAATGTTACACAAGGAGGGACCTTAGGTACAACCGGACAGGGAAAGCAGCTGCAAAACATCACATTATATTTAGAGTCAGATAACGAAGAAACACCTAAGGGAACGATTCAGTATGCTACACATGTTTCTGGAAGCGGATGGACAGACTGGGTGGATAATGGAAATGTCAGTGGATCACAGGATACTTCTAAAGGGCTTGAGGCGGTAAAGATTAAGCTTTCTGGAGATATTGCAAACTATTATGATATTTATTATCGAGCACATGTACAAAGCTATGGCTGGCTTGGATGGGCAAAAAATGGGCAGGCTGCAGGTACTACGAAGATTAGTTATCGGTTAGAAGCATTACAGATTAAGCTTGTGTCAAAGGATGCAAGTGCGCCTGGAGCTAATTCTAATTATTATAAAGAAACTAAGTTGATAACAGATAAAATGTTGTTGAAAGCAATGGCATATTCCAGTAATACGGGATATCTGATTTTAGTTGACAGAAGTTCACATAAAGTAGGCATCTTTCAAGGGTCTTTAAATAATTGGAAATCATTGAAACGTTGGGATTGCGCAAACGGAGCGCCGAGTACACCGACAGTGGCAGGACAGTTTACAATAGGAGACAGGGGTTATTATTTTGATTCTGGAGCATCCAGATGTTACTGGTGGACGCAGTTTTATGGAAATTATCTGTTTCATTCTGTTTTGTATAATAAAGATGGCACATTACGGGATGGACGTGTTGGAATGGCATTATCTCATGGATGTGTCAGACTTAAAATTGAAAATGCGAAGTGGATTTATGATAATATTCCAAGAGGTACAAAGGTGGTAGTTTATTAATATCAGGATGAAATAGTCCGGAATCTCAGATTACTGAAATTCTGGACTATTTTATCGGAAAAATTGTGCCAGTTTATTGTAAATAAAAGATTACTACGCTATAATACGAGAATACGTGGAAAACTTCAGAAGATAAATATGGTGATGGTTTATAGAAAAAGTATTTAGGGAAAAATATTAGAAAGAATACATTGTATAGATAAATAAAAATATTGTATTTCGTGTAATGAAAGGGTGATAAAATGGATAAAAATGATTATCGATATATGGATGATCTGTTTTTAGATGAGTATAAAGATATGGAGCGATTAAATCTATATAATAATTGCGAACTAGAGGTGGCTGATGAAAAGAATGCTACAATTTTGACGTATAAGCTTTCGAATGATAAGAAATTAGCAGGTGTAATTGATGAAAACGGGAAATACATAGATATATCTGCTTTTGAAGCATTGTCACCAGTTGATTCATGGGGAGGAGCATATGAATTAGAGTCGGAACCGCAGTACATCCCAGAAACAGTAGTATATTTTGGACGTTTTTGGAAGCATTGGGGACATTTCCTAATGGATATGGTGTCGAGATTATGGTATGTTTTAGATAATACAAGTTCATTAAAAATTGCATATGATTCTAAAGAGAAAATCAGTGGAGTATATTTAGAGTTCTTAAAATTATTGGGGATTTCGGAAAATCAGTTGATAAGAGTCACTGAACCAACAAAGTTTTATAGGGTCATAATTCCAGAATGTTCACATAAACCCGGAATAAGTTGTAATGAAAAGTATAAACAGATTTTTGATGTGGTTAGCGAAAATGCTTTGTTAAAACTAGATGGGAAAAATAAATATTACGGGAAATCAATATATTTTACGAGAAGAATGTTAAAATCGAGAGTACCATTAGAAGTAGGTGAAAATGATATTGAAAAGCTTTTTAAAGATAATGGTTTTTTAATAATAGCCCCTGAACAGTTTCCTTTGGTGGAACAGATTGCAATGATAAGACAGGCGGATAAAATTGCGTGTTTGTCTGGTACACTTCCTCATAATATGATGTTTGCGAGAGATGAATCGGAATTAATTATAATAAGAAAGACAAATAAACCTAATTATCGTCAAGTTAGCGTAAATCAGATAAGAAATTTAAAAGTTACAAATGTTGATGCACATATCTCTTTAAATGCAGTGGGTCCATCAGGTCCTTTTATTGTTGTTGTTAATAAAAACGTAAAAGCTTTCTTTACTGATAATTATGGTAAATGTAATTATTCAGCCATCAGGCAGTGGTTTATACGAAAAGTGCGATTGCTTTGGTATATTCCGGTTTATTTTCTGAGAAATAGAAAAATGAATAGAGAAGTTCCAATATTTGATGGAAATGAATTTACTACAACTTCAACTGCTAAAAAAGAACTTTTTAATTTTTATGTCAAAAGGATATAAATAGGAAATATAAAAAATAGATTCGCTTTTTCTTTACCTTTCATCATGTTTAGGTGTTGTGTTTATGGGAGTGGCGATGTTGATTGCATATGAAAATAGTGATATAATTATTTTCAGTGTTGAGATTGATAAAAATGAAGAGGCTATATGGAAAAAAAGAAACAGCAAAAATCAATAACAGTAAATTTAATGGCGAATGGAATAAAAACGCTCATGAGCGTATTATTTCCTTTGATTACATTCCCTTATGCATCTAGAGTCCTGGGTGCTGCCGGTATAGGTAAAGTTAACTATGCAAGTTCAATTATTTCGTATTTTTCAATGTTCGCAGCACTTGGAACCAGTACATATGCAGTTAGAGAGGGTGCTAGAATTAGAGATGATAAGGAAAAGTTCAGTAAATTTGCAAAAGAAATGTTGAATATTAATCTTTGCACAACTTTACTTTCATATACAGTGCTTCTCGTATTTTTGAGTTTGCCAGTTCTGGGTGGTTATAAGAAGCTTTTAGTTATCAGTAGTGCGGGAATTGTATTTACTACTATAGGCATGGAATGGTTGTTTATTATCAAAGAAGAGTATGCTTATATTACCAAAAGAGCAGTCCTGTTTCAGTTTATTTCCTTAGGATTACTATTCTTGACAGTAAGAAGTAAAGAAGATTATTGTTGGTATGCTGCGCTTACGGTAATTTCTTCGGGTGGGTCGGCTGTTCTGAATCTTTGGTATTCCAGAAAAATTGTGAATTGGAGACAAACAGGGTTATTAGAATATAAAAAACATTTGCGTCCGATTTTGCTGATTTTTGGGACAAGTGTAGCGTCCAGTATATATATGACTATGGATACTACCATGTTGGGGGCTATGCGGGGGGATGAAGCAACAGGGATCTATACGGCAGCAGTAAAGATTAACTCTGTTGTAAGTACATTGATTGGTACAATATCATCAACAATACTCCCGCGAGTTTCCTTTTATATAGGGAATGGATTACGAAAAGAGTATGAGAAGTTAATGAAAACATCAGTTGATGTACTTCTTTTGATCGCTATGCCGGTTGCAATCGGAATGATGTGTACAAGTGATATTTTGATTTTGCTTTTTAGTGGTGAAGAGTTTCTTTCTGGTAGTCTTGCGGCTAAAATTTTATCAGCGAAGGTTGTAATTGGTGCCATAAATCGTATTTTGGCATATCAGGTATGTATTCCATATAAGAGAGACAGAGAGGTGTTGATATCTACGGTTAGTGGTGCAATATTTAATTTGTTTATGAATGCAGTGCTGATTCCACGATTTGGTGTAAACGGAGCATCCGTTGCTACATTTTTTTCTGAAGTTATAGTATTTATAGTGTTGACATACTTTTCGAGCCGTTTTTTTATAACGAAATCCCTGTATATAAGAGGGGGGATCTATTTGGTAGCCAGCCTCTGGTTTTTTGTCGTACGGTATATGATGAATCAGATGATGACGAATACTTTGTTGATTTTGTCGACTACTGTAATTTTGTGTGCAGCCGGATATTTTGTTATTTTGATCATAATTAAGGATCCGTACTTAAAAGGATTAATAGAACAAATAATTATATGTGTTAAAAAGATTAGAAATAGGGGGTAATTGGTATGAAAATTATTATTGCCGGGATGGGATATGTTGGACTTGCAAATGCGATTCTGCTATCACAGAACCAAGAAGTGTTTGCTTATGATATCGCGAAAGAGCGGGTGGATATGGTGAATGATCATGTTTCACCGATCAAAGATAAGGAAATTGAAGACTATCTGGCCAATCAACAGCTGAATCTATATTGTGGTACAAAATTGGAACCAGAATTGAAAAATGCAGATTTTGTGATTATTTCCACACCGACAAATTATGATCCGGAGATGAATTATTTTGATACATCCTCTGTAGAAAATGTTATAGAGATTATCAGGAAGACGAATCCGGCGGTTACGATTGTGATTAAATCTACTGTTCCGGTGGGATATACAGAAAAATTAGTAAAGAAATATCCAGAATGTTGTTTTTTATTCTCTCCGGAATTTCTCCGTGAAGGGAAAGCATTATATGACAATCTATATCCTTCAAGAATTGTTGTTGGTTCTCCAAAGGGAAATGCTGAGCTTGGTAAGCGGGCTGAGATATTTGCAAATCTTTTAAAAGAAGGAGCTGTAAAAGAAGAAATCCCAGTTCTTCTGACTGAAGCAACAGAGGCAGAGGCAATTAAATTATTTGCAAATACATACCTTGCTCTTCGAGTGGCATACTTTAACGAGCTGGATACTTATGCTGAGATGAAGGGTCTGGATTCCAAACAGATCATTGAAGGAGTAGGTTTAGATCCACGTATAGGTATGCATTATAATAATCCTTCTTTTGGCTACGGGGGATATTGTCTGCCGAAAGATACAAAACAGTTACTTGCCAATTATCAAAATGTTCCGAATGAAATTATGGGAGCAATTGTGGAGGCGAATCGTACAAGAAAAGATTTTATAGCTTCTCAGATACTGAAAAAGAATCCGCAGACGGTGGGGGTGTATCGCCTGGCGATGAAATTTAATTCAGATAATTTTAGACATTCGTCAATTCAGGGAGTCATGAAACGGTTGAAAGGTGAAGGGGTGGAAGTTGTAATCTATGATCCGATGATTAAAGAAAAAGAATTTGCCAGATCAAAAGTTATCGATGATTTCCAGAAATTTAAGGACATGTCGGATGTAATTGTTGCCAATAGATATGATCATGAATTGGATGATGTGAAGGGCAAAGTATATACAAGAGATATTTTTTATCGGGATTAATAAAAAGAATATTTTCGAGCCTTAAGGAGGCAGCTTGTGTTTTGGTATGAAAGGAGCAATTTTTGAGTAGATCAATAGGATTTGTTATACTTCATTATAATACGATGAAGGAGACAATGGATTGTGTGGCGTCGATTGACAATAATATTGATACTGAAAAATATCATATTGTTATTGTTGATAATGCGTCTCCAAATGGTAGTGGAAAAGAATTAGAAGAGTATTATGAACATTCTGAGAAAGTAACAGTGCTTTTAAGTGAAGAAAATCTTGGCTTTGCAAAAGGAAATAATATTGGATATCAGTATTGTGTTCAAAAGTTAAAAAGTGATTTTGTATGTGCACTTAATAATGATACGCTGCTGATTCAAAAAAATTTTTTTTCATTAATTGAAAAGGAATTTGAGCAAAGTGATTTTGGTATTTTAGGACCGAGAATTATTTTAAGAGATGGGAGTACTAATATTTTATATTATCGTTTTCCAGAATTACAATACTTTGAAAATGAGCTTAGGATTCACAAAAATGAGTACTGGCAGATGAAATGGGGATTGAATTACCCTATTGTTGCGTTTAAACTTACAAGAGATAAGATCTGTAAGTTGTTTGGAAAACCAAGAGAGTCCCGACATAAGAAATATCAATTGTTTGACCATCTGGATCAGCGAAGAGAAGATGTGGTGCTTCATGGATGTTGTATTATTTTTTCACCACGGTATATGCAATATTATCAGGATGCTTTTCATCCGGATACTTTCTTGTATAAGGAGGAGGAATTATTGTATCTGAGATGTAAAAAAAAGGGATTGAAAATTGTGTACAATCCAGAACTGGTGATAAGACATTTAGAGGATATCGCTACAAATTCTGTGAACAGAAAGAGAAGAAAAAGAATAATGTATTGGCTTGAGAATCAGATTCAGTCATTAGAAATTTTAATTGATGAGTTAAATAAAGGAGAATAAAAATGCTGGTATCTATTGTGATTCCAATGTATAACAGAGAAAAAACGATTCAGATGGCTGTTGAAAGTATTTTAAAACAGACATATCAGGATATTGAAGTAATTGTTGTGGATGACTGTTCAACGGACGGGTCTGTAGAAGTAGTAAAAAATATGCATGATGAAAGAATTAGAGTTATCACCTGTGAAAAAAATGGTGGCGCATGCGTTGCCAGAAATATAGGCATTGAAAATGCGAATGGACAAGTGGTTGCTTTTCAAGACAGTGATGATTTCTGGCATGAAGATAAACTTGAAAAATCTCTGTATTATTTGAATAAGGAAAATGCAGATATGGTTTTTTCGGCTGTATTTCGAAAAGGTGAGAATCAATATGGTGATGAAAGAAGGGTCGTTCCAACATATAATTTAAATTATGAAAAGAATAAGCTGGCTAGAGTCTTGATGATGAATTGCGTAAGTACGCAGACAATTGTGGCAAAAAAGAATGTTTTGGAAAAGGTTCGGTTTGATGAAAGGCTACCAAGATTTCAGGACTGGGATTTCGCACTGCAAGTATTAAAGTGTGGATTTGATGTTTATTATATAGATGAACCTTTGGTTGACTGTTGGGTTCAGGAAGATAGCATAACAAAAGATTATACGAAGGCAATTAAAGCGTTGGAGATATTTGAAAAGAAATATGAAGCAGAATATCGACAAAATAAGCAGGCTGCTTATGAATTCTTCTGGAGGATGGCATATTTTCTTGAAGAGTCTGGAAACAGTGGTGCGGCGTATTTTAAAAAAGCATATATGGTTCGAAAAGAAAAAGGTATGCTTTTTCGATACTATTTAGCTAGACTGAATCTGTATAAATTATTTAATCGTTTTTATGTGAAACTTACCTGTATAAAGTAATTTTCCGGTGAGGATAATCGGTCTTAGAAAGATAAGAAGAAAGGGAAAAATGGGATTAGACAATAGTAAAAGCAAAAAAGTGAATATTATACTGTCTTCGTATAACGGAGAAAAATATATACATGAGCAGATTGAAAGCTTATTAGAGCAAGATTATGACAATCTTGAAATACATATTAGAGATGATGGATCTTCGGATCAGACTAGAGATATTCTTAAAGAATATCAGGAAAACAATAAAGAGAAAATTTTTGTATATTTTGGTGATAACGTCGGATATAAAAAAAGTTTTCAGTGGTTGATACAAAATTGTGGTAATGCAGATTATTTTGCGTTTTGCGATCAGGATGATCACTGGTATCCTGGGAAAATTTCACGTGCGGTTGCCTGTCTTGAAAAAAAAGAAATGGATGTTCCGGGAGTTTATCTTTGCGATTTCTTCTGGTGTGATGCGAAGATGAACCGTGAGTACAAAAGTGAAGCTTATAAAAAGAAGCATTCTTTAGAAAAATATGTTACGTTTGGCGATAGAAATGCGTTTGGATTTACAGAGGTTTTTAATAAACGTGCGGCAGATGCTGTTAAGGATAAGAAATGTTTTACTCAGTGTTCACACGATGAGATTGTTTATATGTACTGCTTGTGTAATGGATATACAATCTGGGATGATCAGGTAGAGGCAGATTACAGACGTCATGGAGGAAATGCCTCTTCTTTGGAATTAGTTGGAGGGAATAAGTGGAGTCATTTCTTGTGGCGTGTAAAAACATTTCTTCTGAATTCAAAAAGAGAAGAAATGTATACTAGAATGAGAGCTTTTTATGATAGTTTTCAGGATGAAATGGATTCTTATACGAGAAATGTATATAGACTATATTTGGGAAATAAAGGGAATGTAAAAAAAATGTTTTATCCGGTAAGATATAGAGATTCTTTTATGGATGAAATAGCGATTAGAATCTTATTTTTGCTTGGACGAGTTTAATATAAGGAAAATGGTGAATTATGCTATATAAAGAATATGAGAAAGAAGCATTAGAGAAACTGAAGCAGATTGAGTTGGAGATACTGCATGATTTTCAGGATTTGTGTGAAAGACATAATATTGAGTATTTTGCAGGAGGAGGAACGGCAATCGGGGCGGTTCGTCATAAAGGAATTATTCCGTGGGATGATGATATAGATGTGAATTTGCTGCGAAAGGATTATGAGAAGTTTTTAAAATATGCAGAATTAGAGTATTCAGATAAATATGAACTGGTCAATGCAGAAAAAAATCCATTGTATCCGCTCATGAGTACCAGATGGATGAAAAAAGGTACAAAATTTAAAGAGGAATGTTTTAAAGATCTGGATATTGATTTGGGAGTCTTTCTTGATATTTATTGTTTCGACAATGTACCGGACAGTGACAGAAAGATGAAAATACAAGGATATAAAGTATGGTTTTTAAATAAATTAATGATACTTAAGGTGGTAAAAAAGCCGGTATTATATTTTGGGGGCTGGAAAGCAAAAATAGTGTACTTCATCTCAGCTGCGGTGCACTGGGGATTAAATGTACTGCCGGTTTCTAATCAATTTCTTTATAGAAAGGTAAAAAAGGAATTAACAAAATATAATAATCGTAATACAAAGCGGGTTGCATATTATTTTGACCCAACACCATTTACGAGTGTGATTTATAAAAAAGATATATTTCCGACAAAAAAAGTCCCGTTTGAACAGGGTGAGATGAAGGTCATGCAACATGTGGAAGCATATTTATCCAAAAGATTTGGAGATTATATGACATTGCCGCCGGAAGAAAAACGACATAATCATCCTCCATATCTGTTTGACCTGGGTAAATAGAAAGGACAGGCGACGTAGTATGAATATTGCACTTATTTTTGCAGGTGGTTCCGGCAAGAGGATGAACTCAAAATCAAGACCAAAACAGTTTCTTGAACTTCATGGTAAAGAGATTATAATATATACAATTGAGCATTTTGAGCGTCATCCTGAAATAGATGCTATTGTAGTTGTGTGTATTGAAGAGTGGATCGATTATTTAAAGACAATTTTAAAGAAAAATGGAATTGAGAAAGTCAAATGGATTGTTCCTGGGGGAGAAACAGGTCAGGACTCTATTTATAATGGACTTCAGGTAATTCATGAAAATTGTCCCGAGGATTCGATTGTTTTAATTCATGATGGAGTAAGACCGCTAATTACTGCGGAGCTAATTTCAGATAATATCCAGTGTGTAAAAGAACACGGCTCAGCTGTTACTGTAGCTCCGGTTACAGAGACTGTAATGCTTACCGCGGATGACAAACTGGTTTATACGAGTGTAGAACGAGATAAATGCCGTATGGCCAAGGCTCCGCAAGGATATTATTTGAAAGATATTTATGCTGCGCATAAAAAAGCTATTGCAGAGAATGTCCACAATAAGATTGATTCTGCAACAATGATGAGTGATTATGGATATTCACTTTATACGGTGGAAGGTGGACCAGAAAATATTAAGATTACAACGCCCTCAGATTTTTATATTTTCCGGGCGTTGCTTGATGAAATGGAAAATTCACAGATATTCGGCATTTAGAATGGAGAGAACATGGATAATATTTTGTTAGAAGATATAAATTATATTGCGAGGTCAAGTGATATCGACTGGGATGAATTAAGAAACAAAGTAATACTTATTACGGGCGCAACTGGGCTTATTGGTTCACAAATTGTACTGGCTCTTGACAGATATAACCGGTTATATGATGGAAAGATCCAAGTGTATGCACTGGCAAGAAATCAGAAAAAAGCAGAAAAAATATTTAAAGAATGTAGTGACTGTGTAAGTATTGTTGTTGGTGATATCAGGGAGAATATCAATATAGCAGGCAATGTAGACTATATCATTCATGGAGCCAGTATGACCAGCTCAAAAGAGTTTGTTGATTATCCGGTTGAGACAATTCTTACAGGAATGGATGGTACGAATAATGTTCTTAGTTTTGCAAGGAAAAAGCAGATTAAAGGTATGGTGTACCTTTCTTCACTTGAAGTATATGGAGTAACAGGTTCAGAAAAGGTGAGTGTTAAGGAAAACGAATACGGATATATTGATCAGCTTTTGCCAAGAAGCAGTTATTCTGAGGGGAAGAGAATGGCGGAATGCTTATGTATATCGTATGGAAACGAATACAATTTACCAATTAAAATAGTCAGATTATCTCAGACTTTTGGACCGGGAGTAGCATATACTGATAATCGTGTATTTGCCCAGTTTGCCAGATGTGCGATAGAAGGTCAGAATATTGTTTTAAAGACCAAGGGAGAAACATATAGAAACTATTGTTACACAAGAGATGCGATTATAGGAATTCTCTGTGTACTTTTAAGAGGCAGTGTTAATGAGGCTTATAATATTGCAAATAAAAAAACAGGAATTAGTATTAAAGACATGGCGTTAATCGTTGCCCATGATATAGCAAAAGATCATATAAAAGTAGTTTTTGATCTTTCAGACGATGTGTCGAAGCTGGGGTATGGTCCAACAATAAAAATTGCTTTGAATACGGAGAAAATTGAGAAACTTGGATGGAAAGCGGAAGTGAATTTGAAGGATGCATTTGAACGTATGATTCAAAGTATGAGGATATGAGATGAATAAACAAAGAGATTATTTGATGGATAATATAAAAGCATTATTATTGTTTCTGGTTGCTTTTGGGCATACTTTGGATGTGTACAAGGGGGATGGCGGAATAGAATTATATCTTATGAAATATATATATTTGTTTCATATGCCAATGTTTGCTTTTATTACAGGATATTTTACCAAGGATCTTGACAAGGCAAGAAACAATGCTGTTCAGAAAAGTTTAATTCCTTATATAATTTTTCAGGGAGTTTATGTATTAATGGCTACTTTGATGATTTCAGTAGGATTAGCAACCTTTAATAGTGATACTTTTAGTAATTCGCTTATTATCCCATCGTCTGCATTCTACTATTTACTTGCAGTGTTTTTTTGGAAAGTTTTTGCGAAGGATATTATGTGTCTGAAGCATCCTTTAATTATAACAATGCTTATGGGCTTAATTATTAGCGTAACGCGGATGAAAGAGTTTCATGTGGGTTATGGCGCAGTGTTAACTCTTTTGCCGTTTTTTGTTTTGGGAATGCTTTGTGATGCAAATATAATACAGAAAATAAAAAGTATTCCTACGGTTATTGCATTATTGATATTGTTAGCTGGAATTATTCCGGCTACTTATCTGCCATATGAAATACACAGTATACGAATGACATATTCATCAGTAGGTTTTAGTAATGTTCAGGGGATTTTGTATCGAATAGTATTTTATTTGATAGCAGTTATTATGGGAATAGCGATTATTCGTTTGATGAGTGTAAAGGAAACTAAGTTTTCATATATTGGGAGAGCTTCAATCCTTGTGTATGCAGGATCTACTTTTTTGGCACCACATGCATACATAATTTTGGACAATCTTTTTGCGTTTTCTCAAAACAGAGTTATAAACATGATAGGAATGGTTGTATTTTGTATAGTGGTGGTGCTGATTTGTTCGTTGCCGATTTTCCTGAAATGGTATAATGCTATCATAAATGGAATTAATATATTAATCTTTAAAAGAATGGATGATAAATAATGTATGAACATACTTTTGTAATCTGCGCATATAAGGAAAGTCCGTATTTGGAAGAATGCGTAAAATCATTAATTAGACAAACTATAAAGTCAAATATTATTATTGTTACTTCGACTCCGAATTCTTACATAGAGGATATTGCAGGAAAATATCATTTGCCTTATTATGTAAATGAAGGCCAGGGGGGAATTACCCAAGATTGGAATTTTGGGTATCGGTGTGCAAGAAAATATAATAAAAGTAAATATATTACGATTGCACATCAGGATGATATATACGAAAAAGAATATTTAGCCCTGGTTTTTCAATTTTTAAAGAAGGCGTCTCATCCAATCATTGGGTTTGGTGATTATTATGAGATAAGAGATGGGATACGAGTGAAAAAAAATAAACTTTTAATTGTAAAGCGATTCATGCTTATGCCACTGCGTATTTCCAGTCTGCAGAAATCATGTTGGGTACGAAGGAGGATCCTTTCATTCGGTTCACCAATTTGTTGTCCATCAGTTACTTTTGCTGCAGATAATTTACCGGACGTTATATTTGAAAATCATTATCGGGCATGTGAAGACTGGGAAGCATGGGAAAAATTATCAAAACGAAAAGGAGAATTTGTGTATATTCCTAAAATGATAATGGGACATAGGATACATGAGGATTCAGAAACTACAGCAGCTATAGGAGATAATAAGCGTACAGATGAAGAATTTGAGATGTTCTGTAAGTTTTGGCCAAGATGGTTTGCTAAAATATTATTAAGACAGTATTCGAAAGGACAGCAGTCTAATCAATTAGGGAAGACTGTAAGAGAAGAATTATGAAAAAACTAATTATTATTCCTGCATTTAATGAAGAAAGCAATATAGAAAAAACAGTGACTGCGATTCAAGAGAATGCAGATGGTTTTGATTATGTAATCATTAATGATTGTTCTGGAGATCGGACAAGGCAGATTTGTGAAGAAAAGGGATATAATATTATCAATCTTCCAATAAACCTTGGAATTGGCGGAGCGGTTCAGACAGGATATAAGTATGCTTTGGAACATGGATATGATGTTGCGGTTCAGGTGGATGGTGATGGTCAGCATAATCCGGAATTTCTTAGTATTATGGCTGAGCATTTGATGGATAAAGGATTAGACATGGTGATTGGTTCTCGTTTTATTGAAAAGGAAGGATTTCAATCTTCTAAGCTAAGAAGAGTGGGAATCATATTTTTTTCTAAGTTAATATATTTGCTGACGGGTACAAAGATTACAGATCCTACTTCTGGCCTTCGGATGATCGGAAGAAATGTGATGGCTCTTTTTGCAGTTGACTATCCGAGGGATTATCCCGAACCGGAAAGTGTTGTTGCTGTATTACGACGGAACATGAAAGTCGAGGAGATCCCAGTTGTTATGAAGGAAAGAGAAGGCGGTGTTTCTTCGATTTCAATGAAGAAATCTGTTTATTATATGGTAAAGGTTACATTGGCGATATTGATTGAACGTATAAGAAAGTATTAGGTGGATGTAGTATGAATATTAAATTACAAATAATCGTTGCAATTATTATTATTATTGCCCTTTGTGTGATTATAAATATGATTCGGTCGAAACGACTGGAACTCAGATATGCATTAGCATGGTTAATTGTAGGGATGGGGACGTTAATCTTAGATTGTTTCCCGGAAGTAATGATCTGGATGGCGCGAAAGTTAGGAATTGCAAGTCCGGTTAATATGCTTTTTTTCTTTGGCTTTTGTTTTTCCTTAGTAATTATTTTTGTTTTAACAGTAGCAGTTTCACGTATGTCTATAAGAATTAAACAGTTGGCCCAGGAATTGGCGTTATATGAAAAGGATAATGAGGATAACAAGATATAATTCATTTTGAAAAATTAAAATTAAAAAGGTAGAAGAACTATATTATGGATAAGTTTGTTGTAAAGTTAAAGAAGAATTATAAGGAAAAAATAGTGGCATTTCTAATATTTGTTATGGGACTTACTATGTCTTTTATGATTCCAACTTGGCAGACTCCAGATGAATATGCGCATTTAAATATGATTGGAAATTCTATTGGAGTAGCTGATTTTGCAGAAAATATATTGGACAGCTCAGGAATTGAAAAGGGAAGAATAGAATTCAATTACGATGAGAAAGTTGATTTAACGGAACAAGAAAATGCTTTAAACAAGTCAGTAACATATCAAAAAAAGGATATGCTTCCTCAAAGTATTTCTTTTGGAATTATAAAACATTTGCCGGCAACGCTTGGGATATTGCTTGGAATATTATTAGGAGTACCTTCATATTGGGTGTTGCAATTAGGCGAAATTTTTTCGTTATTATTTTATGTTGTGATTTGTTTTGTCGCCTTAATAAAATTACCGATAAAAAAAGAGGTTATGGCTTTTATCATGTTATTTCCGATGGCTTTACAGCAGGCTGGAAGTATAAGTTATGATGCAGTGTTGATTCCTCTGTGCTTTTTTTTTATATGTTATATTTTGTATCTAAAGTATGAAAAAGAAGTAGTTGGATTCAGAGAAATTTGTAATGTAATATTGCTTTGGATAGTAATTACCTATATAAAAGTTCCATATGTTTTTTTGATCTTTTTGATCTTAATCATACCATTAGAAAAAATACGTGTATATATTGGAAAGATTAAAATTGATGAAGACTTTATCAGAAAAATTAGAATCCCAGTTATTATGATTGGTGCGGCAGGGATTATAGTTGCTTTATATATGTTTAGATATAATAAGTGGATACAGATCATTTATGGATTTGTAGTAGAATGGAGAAGAGGATTATATTTATTTCGTGCAACAGGAAAGACATGGACTAAATTTTTAATGACTTCTACAGTATGTAACTTAGGCTGGCTGGATACACCAATGATATTTTGGGGTGTAGTACTGGTATATTTTTTACTGTTTGGGTTTGCGTTTATAAACAGTGATGTGAAATATAAAGGGAAAATGAGAAAATGGGATGTTTTGGTAGTAGTTGGTACAGTAGTCTTTTTGTGTGTTTTTACAACATTGGCAATGGTAAATCATACGATTACTATGACTTTATTTGGATCGGAAACTACGAGTGAAACATATAGTATAAGAACGGCATTATATCAGATACCATATATAGGTGGACTTCAGGGAAGATATTATTTACCGTTTCTCAGCTTGTTTTGTTTACCGTTTTCTCAAAAAATTCAGGTGAATCAGAAAATAGCACAAGTGTTATTTTATTTTGTTGAGTTACTATTATATTTATACGTGATAGGTATGGTATTGCAACGATACTGGATGGCTTAGGAGGATGAAAAATGCTTTTTAAAATACAGAAAAGATTATTATGTATAAAAAGTGTGATTGATTTTTGTGAATATACCAATAATGTTTTAAAAGTGAAAGGCTGGATGTTTTCAAGTAAATATCAAATTCAAAATATAAAGGTTATTATTAAATCTTCAAAAGGGAAATTTCCAATCATTATTACTTCTGGAATAAAACGTTCTGATGTCTATAAAGAAACTCAGGTTGAGAATGCGAAAAACTCTGGTTTTTATGGGAAAATATTAGTAGAAAATATTAAAGAATTTGAAGTGAGTATTGCATTTGATATTCTAGGAAAAAATTATAAGTATAGCCTTGGGAAATTTGAGTCTGAGGAGAAGGTAAATCAACAGGAACAGCCAAAAGTTCAGGAAATTAATTCTAAAGATCAGGAAATAGATTTAAAAAATGTTATTCTTGCAGATCAAGGAACGATAGGGGATTTCCAGGAAGAATATTATAAAGAAAAAATAGATATTATTGTTCCAATTTATAATGGATATCATTTTTTTGAAAAACTATTTTCAAGTATTGAATTGACAAAAATTCCATATCGCTTAATCATTATTAATGATAAGAGTTCGGATAAACGGGTTTCACCCTATTTGCATCAATATGCAGATCAGAAGGACAATGTTGTTTTAATAGAAAATGAGGTGAACCTTGGATTTGTGAAAACAGTAAATAAAGGATTGTCATTATCAAAAGGACATGTTGTGCTTGTAAATTCTGATGTCGAGCTTCCGGCTATGTGGCTGGAGCGTTTAATGTTACCGATTTTTAAATGCGATAAAGTGGCTTCGGCAACTCCATTTACGAATTGTGGAATTATTACAAGTTTTCCTGAAATCGGTCAGGATAATGATTTGTTTAAAAATTTGACTTTGCAGGAAATCGATGATGAATTTCAAAAGGTTCTTCCAAGATATGTATCTATGCCTACGGGAGTAGGGTTTTGTATGGCCATGAATAAAAAGGCGATTGCGGAAGTAGGGGTATTAGATGCAGATAGTTTTGGTAAGGGGTATGGTGAAGAAAATGACTGGTGTCAGCGTGCGATAAAAAAAGGGTATAAGAATGTTCATGTGGAGAATTTGTTTGTATACCATAAGCATGGTGGAAGCTTTTTAAGTGAAGATAAAAAACGTTACATGGAAGAGCATTCCAGAATTCTTGAAAAGAAATATCCAGATTATAATAAACAGGTTGCAAGATTTTTTACAATTGATGAGAATAAAGATATTCGTCAACTTGTACAATATAAGTTGATTAGGAAGAGTAAACAAGGGAAAACCATTGTAGCCTTTGATCATGATCTTGGAGGGGGGGCAACTTCTTATCTTGTAGGAAAGAAGAACTTAGCAGTAGATAGTGGAAACGCTTTCTATATTATCCGCTATAATTATATTCAGAATTATTATCCGATTTTATTCTATTATGGAGAGAATAAAATGAAGTTTTCTATAAAAAATCAGAGGGAACTTTTTGAAGCATTAGAATTCATGAATGCAGATGAGGTGTGGATTAATGAGTTGGTAACCTATCCGAAATTGTATGATTTAATGGGAAAGATTCGTGAATATTCACAGAAAAATCAGGTTCCTATAAAAATGCTTCTTCATGATTATTTTGCTATTTGTCCGTCTATCAACCTTTTGGATGTATCAGAAAAATATTGTAATATTCCAGAATGTGATATATGTGAATCATGTTTTAAGAAATGTGATCCGACTTTTTCAGAAGAGTTCGGAACGATGGTAAAATGGCGCCTTGAATGGAAAACGTTTTTAGAGGCCTGCAATGAAGTTGTTGCCTTTTCTGAATCATCTAAGGCAATACTGGAAAGAGTCTATGGTAGATTAGATAATGTTGTGGTGATTCCTCATCAGATTGGATATATGCCGAAGATTCAGAAAAAATATAAATTAACAAATTCTTTAGTGATAGGTGTTCTTGGAGTATTAACGAAACACAAAGGCGGAGAAATTATTAAGGATCTGATTGCGGAAATAGAGGAGGAAGGATTAAATATAAAAATTGCTTTGATTGGAAGCAGTACTGAAAAAATAAATAGCCCAATTTTTAAGGAAACTGGGAAATATAGCCGTGATAGTATTCCGAGACTAACTTTAAAACAAGATATAGATATCTTCCTGATTCCTTCTATCTGGCCGGAAACTTTTTCATATACGGCGGAAGAAATTATGAAAATGGATATGCCGATTATGTGTTTTAATATTGGAGCACCGGCAGAAAGAGTGGCTCAATATCAAAAAGGGATGGTAATACCAGAAATATCTGCGAAAGCGATTCTGGAAATTATAAAAAATCAAAATGTAATAGCGAATTGCCTTAAACTTGAAAGGAAGAATAAAAAAGTACTTTTTGTTGTAGAAGAAGATTCTTTTGCAACGAGATACCGTGTGGAACATCTGAGAGAACAGTTATTAGTACAAGGAATTGATTCAAGGCGAATAATGATAAGTTGTTCAGATAAGTGTGAGTTGGATGGATATCAGAGTATCGTTTTGTATAGAGTATCAAAGATAAGACAGGTTCAGAAGCTAGTAAAAAGTGCACATAAGTTAGGAAAATTAGTCTATTATGATATGGATGATTATATCTTTGAATATAGTAAAATTAAAGATCTTCTATTTCTGGAAGGAAAAGAATACAAAAATTATGAACAGTATTCTGATGATATTAGAAAATCAATGGAATTATGTGATGGCTACATCGTGTCGACTATTGAATTAAAAGAAAAAATATTGAATAATTTTCCTGAAAAGCCAGTATATGTGAATCGGAATGTAGCAAGTATGGCGATGGATATCTGTTCTTTGGATAATCAACATAAAAAAGAAGAAAATCGAATTTATTTAGGATATTTTAGTGGAACGAAAACTCATAATGAAGATTTTGAGAGCATCAAAAATCAGATAATAGATATTATGAAAGAAAATGATAATGTCTATTTACTGATTGGAGGTCAGATCACGTTGCCAGAAGAGTTTAACAATGTAAAAAAACGAGTTGAAAGATTTAAATTTGTTGTTTGGAGAAACCTGCCTAGATTAATTGCCAAAGCTGACATTAACCTTATGCCTCTCGAAACTACAGATTTTCATAACTGTAAGTCTGAAAATAAGTGGATGGAAGCGGCATTGGTCAAAGTGCCGACAGTTGCTACCTGGAACAGTGAACTTGCCAGAGTTATTGATCATGGAGTTAATGGGTATCTTTGTCACTCAGAAACTGATTGGAAGAATATACTGCAGAAATTGATTGACAGTCCAAAATTGCGGGAAGAGATTGCAGACAATGCTTACCAGAAAGCAATGGCTCAATATACCACTTCTCATATTGAGCCAGATGTACTTGATGCTCTTATACGATAATTATGAAATATGTTTTTGCTTGAGGGATTCTATGGGAATATATAGTAAAGGGAAGAATGTCATTGGTTTGATGAAGCAAAAGGGATTTAAGAAAACGGTATGCTTTTACTTAAATCGTAAAAAAGAGCAGGAGAAAGCTCTGCATACAATTCAAAGGTATCATTTACCTCCTGGTGAAGAATTACAGGAACAGAGAAATTATGAGTGGAGTAATATGCCGTTAATTAGTATTATTACACCACTTTATAATACTCCGAAAGAGTTTTTAGAACAATTGATAGATTCTGTTTTAAAGCAAACATATGTGAACTGGGAATTATGTTTGGCTGATGGCAGCGATGAAAAACATGATTATGTAGGAGAGTTGTGTAGATCATATGCCAGGAGAAATTATAGAATTATCTATAAAAAATTGGAAAACAATGAGGGAATTGTAGGGAATACGAATCATTGTATTGGGATGGCGTCGGGGGATTATTATGGTTTATTAGATCATGATGATCTTCTTCATCCTTCTTCATTGTTTGAGGTGGTAAAAGCAATTAATGAAGGCGCCGATTTTATCTATACGGATGAGATGAAATTTCAGGGCGACGTTGAGAACTCTACTGACATCGTATGTAAGAATGGATTTGGAAAAGACGAATTGCGTTCGCATAATTATATCTGTCATTTTGTTGTGTTTCAAAAGAGGCTATTAGAAGGTATGAATGAATTCTATCGTCAGAAATGTGAAGGTAGCCAGGATTATGATATGGTGCTTCGTTTGACAGAAAAGGCGTCGAAAATTGTGCATATTCCAAAGATTCTATATTATTGGCGGGTGCATCAAGGCTCTGTATCTATGGATTTGTCAGTGAAGCAGTACGCGGTTGATTCTGCGAAAAAAGCAATTGCCGATCAGCTCAACAGAAGTGATGAAAAAGGATCTGTAGAATGCAATTTTCCATATCAGACCATTTATAAAGTGAGTTATGAATTGAGGACAACTCCTTTAATAAGTGTGTATTTATGGGGTGATTTAGAGGGAGCAGAGTTACTTTTATATATGAAAGAAATTCTATCGAAGACGCATTACAAAATGATAGAATTTTTGGTTCCAAAAAATGTCAGTGAAACTAAGATAGGTAATGTTCCTGTCATTGTTGTTGAAGCAAAGAATCAAAATTTATATGAATGGTTTAATCAGGCTGAAGAATTTTCTAGAGGAGAATACAATCTTTATTTTTGTGAAGCGTGTACTCCGATGGAACCAATGTGGATAGAAGAACTATTGATGTTTGTTCAAAGAGAAGATGTTGGTGTCGTAGGTGCACACATTCTGTATCGTAAGAATCAGACATATTTTGCTGGGGCAGTACTGGATAAAGAAGCGCAGGCAGGGATTCATGTGATTGATTTTAATGTGCAGGAATCGGAGCAAGGATATGAAGCGAATTTAAAACACGTACGGAATACGACGATTTTATCAATATTATGTATGTTGGTGTCTAAAAAAGAAGTGGCCGCAATTGGTGGGTTCAGAACATCTATGGGGGCATGTGCAGATGCGGATCTGTGTCTAAGATGCCGGCAAACAGGAAAATGGAATGTGTGGACATGCTTTTCGAGAATATATTATAATGGGAATGAATCAGTGTATCGTCGGTGGGAAAAGTGTCAGGAATTCTTGAATGGATGGGATACAGAGTTACGAAAAGGTGATGAATACTATCATCCATTGCTGAAAGCATTGGGAAGGATATAGGCGGAGAGGTATGCAAAAAGAAGATAATAATATGTTAAAAAAAGTATGGAAATCTTTATCGGAAGAAGGAGTTTCGGGGTGTGCGCAGAGAACCAAAAATTATGTGAAAAAGAAAATTAATGATAAAAGGCCTTTGAATAATTCCTACAGAGACATATTGTTTATCAGTGGATGCAGAGAAGATCTGCCTCATCCTTGGAGATATAGAGTCATTCATCAAAGAGAACAATTAGAGGCTTATCACATTTCGACAGATGAGATTTATTATCAAGAGTTGAAGGTGGATTGTCTTCGTTATTATAGAGCGTTTGTGTTTTTTAGATGCCCATATACAGAAACAATAGGAGAATTTGTAGAATTCGCAAAGAGATTAAATAAGAAACTAATATACGACATTGATGACTTGGTTATAGATACAAAGTATACAGATCTAATTCCTTATGTCAAGAACATGCAACCGGAAGATAAAAGGGCATATGATCAGAATGTATTAAACATGCAACGTTTATTAAGATGCTGTGATATGACAATAACAACAACAAGTTGTCTGGCTGAAGAATTGAAGAATTATGTGTTGGAAGTGTATATTAATCGTAATACAGCATCAGAGGCTATGGTAGCATTGTCTAATGCAGCGTTAATCAACAAGACTAGCCATGAAAAGATCAGATTAGGTTATTTTAGTGGAAGTATAACACATAATGCAGATTTTGAAATGATTTTACCGGTAATTATAAAGATGATGAAAAAATATGACCAGGTGGAATTATATCTGGTAGGAGAATTGGATCTGCCCAAGAAGCTAGAGCCTTATAAAAATCGAATCTGTAAACTTCCATTTGGTGATTGGAAAAAATTACCTGAAATAATTTCCAATGTGGATATTAATCTGGCGCCATTAGAGGATACGATTTTTAATCGGGCAAAATCAGAGAATAAATGGGTAGAAGCAGCTTTAGTAAAGGTGGTTACGGTTGCAAGCAATGTTGGTGCGTTCCGTGATTGTATTGTTGATGAAGAGACGGGAGTATTATGTAGTACGGAACAAGAATGGGAAAACGCACTAGAACATTTGATAATAGATCGAGAATATCGTAATGGATTGGCAGAAAAAGCATATCAGTATTGTATGAAAAATTGTACTACATTGGAAACCGGAGCAAAAATTGCTCATTTGTTTGAAGCTAAAATTGATAATAATTTCGGATTTATATTACCAGGATTGGAAATCAGTGGTGGGATAAAAGTGGCATTAAAGCATGCTTCGATATTGCAGAAACGTGGAAAAGATGTAGTTTTATTCTTACTTGACGGAAAAGCTGGGTGGTGTGAATTTGAAGAATGTATATTCCCGATAGTCTGTTTAAAGGATACATGCATAAAAGGGAACATTGGATGTTCAGTGGCAACCATGTGGACTACAGTAGATTTCATAGAGAAGTATCCGAACATAAAAAGACGGTGTTATCTTGTACAAAATTATGAGACAGATTTTTATAAACAAGGCGATCCATTGCGTATAGAGGCTAATAGGACATATATGCCACATAATCAGATTGATTTTTTGACGATATCAAGATGGTGTCAAAAATGGTTAAAAGATATTTATCATCATGAATCTCAATATGCACCAAATGGATTGGAAACGAATAGGTTTGTCTGCAAAAAAAGGAAGTTAGAAAATAAAATCCGGATTTTGATAGAGGGAGATTGTGCGGTTGATTATAAAAATGTAGATGAAGCATTTAAAATCATAAATGAGTTAAATAGTGATCAATACGAAGTGTGGTATATGTCCTATAATGCTGAACCTAAAGAATGGTATCGTGTTGACAGATTTTTGCACAAGATTCCATATGAGAAAGTGCCCCGGGTGTACGAGGAATGTGATATCTTGCTAAAAACAAGCTTGTTGGAAAGTTTTTCATATCCTCCACTTGAAATGATGGCAACCGGTGGGTATGTACTTGCTGTTCCAAATGGGGGAAATGCAGAATATCTGAAAGATGAATATAATTGTCTGCTTTATACGGCCGGAGAGATAGAAGAAGCAAAGGAACAGCTAAATCGGATTGTGGCAGATGAAACATTACAGCAGAAATTATATGAGAATGGTAGAAAAACTGCTGAGTCCAGAGAATGGAGAAATGTTGAAGAGTCCATTTATGATATGTATGTTTGATGTGCAAGATGGTTGTCAGAATAAAAGAGAAATGATATACTATGTTATTATGTTGTTATTCTATCAGATTAATGTAATGATAGCAGTGTGAAAGTGGAGGATATATGGTGTCAACATATATACAGAATTTTAAGAAATTCCGCCCATTATTGAATGAATTGATTGCGCGGGATATTAAAACAAAATACAGAAGATCAATATTAGGGGTACTTTGGACGATATTAAATCCATTATTTATGATGATTGTCCTTTCAGTCGTATTTTCAAATTTGTTTAAATTTGATATTGAATATTTCCCAGTATATTTGTTAAGTGGACAGTTGATTTTTAATTTCTTTTCGGAATCAACTACCAATGCTATGGGAGCAATTATTATGAATGGTCCATTGATTAAAAAGATATATGTTCCTAAGTATATGTTTGTATTATCTAGAATTTTTTCAAGTTCCATTAATTTATTGGCTTCTTTTACTGCATTGCTTTGTGTTATGCTTGCAATGAGAGTAGAACTTCACTACACGGTATTGTTAGTTTCAATTCCATTGATCTTGATTATTCTATTTTCATTGGGAATTGGATTGATATTGTCTGCAATTACAGTGAAGTTCAGAGATATTATGCATTTGTACTCAGTTTTTACTACAGCTTTGATGTATCTGACTCCAGTTATTTATCCGATGTCAATTTTGCCGGAATGGTTAAAGAAAATAGTAATGATTAATCCGATTACTAACATTTTGATTATGTTCAGGGATGTAATGATATATGGTAGAGTACCTAATATTTTGTCAGTATTATTAGGAGTTGTTGAGGTAATTGTTGCACTGGCAACTGGATTATATGTGTTTTATAAGAATCAAGATTCATTTATTCTGAATATATAGGAGAGTATGATGGGAAATCAAGATATCATTAGTGTTGAAAATGTTTCAATGAGATTCAGTTTGGCATCAGAGAAAGTGGATAGTTTTAAAGAATATTTTATTAAAACTATAAAAAATCAATTATCTTATGATGAGTTTTGGGCGTTACAGGACGTATCGTTTCACATTCAAAAGGGAGATGCGCTTGGACTGATAGGCTTAAATGGAAGTGGGAAGAGTACTATGCTAAAGGTTATTGCTGGAGTATTAAAGCCTACCCAAGGTTCTGTAATTGTTAGAGGTGAAGTGGCGCCGCTAATTGAATTAGGAGCAGGATTTGATATGGATCTGACTGCCAGTGAGAACATATTTTTAAATGGTGCTTTGCTTGGACGCTCTCATAAAGAGATGGAAGAACACTATCAGGATATTGTGGAATTTTCAGAACTTCATGATTTTATGAATGTACCGGTAAAAAATTTTTCTTCAGGTATGGTATCAAGATTGGCATTTGCTATTGCAACGGTTGGAACACCAGATATTTTGATTGTGGACGAAGTGTTGGCTGTTGGTGATTTCCATTTTCAGGAGAAATGTTTAAAGAGAATTCAAAATATGCTGGATGCAGGTACAACGCTTTTGTTTGTGTCTCATAGTATTGAACAGGTAAAACAATTGTGTAATAAGATTGTCTGGCTGGAAAAAGGTCATGTGAAAATGTTTGGAGAGGCACAAGAGATAGCAAAAATATACAGTGCGTCATAATTTGATTGGGAGCAAGGGTGTAATGAAGAATAAGATCAAAGTGAGTATAGTAGCATTAATCTTAGTGGTTTTAGCTGCAGGTTATTCTATTATCGACAAGAACAATGCGATATATGATACAGATGTAGACAGCAGTGATTATGGATCGTTGGAATTAGAGAAAAGAGGGAACGTAAATCAGGAGTTTGTTACATTTGAGGAACGTTTAGATGGGTTAGCTGTTAAACTGACTGCATCCGGGAACATTGATAATATAGAAGTCGGATATGAATTAGAAGAGAAAGAGACAGGGAAAATAGTATCAGAAGGTACAGCATCGCTAGCTGAACTAAAAAATGGGAAGTTCTTTAAATTTAAATTTGAACAAGTAACTGGCTGCAAAGATAAAGTCTATGTGTTTCACATGCATGTAGATAAATGTGATGAAGATAGCAGAATAATTGTATGTGTTACTGATCGTGCAGAAGACGCAACGTCGTTATTGGTGAATGGGGAAGTTCAAGATAGTACTATAGTGCTTCGGACGATTACCCATCGATTTGATATTGAGACTTTTATTGTGACAATTTGTTTTATCATATATATTGTACTGTTTATGAGATGGTTATATAAATTGTTTAAGCAATAAAGATCGTAGGAGAGTAATGTTATGAAGAAGAAAGGTTATTATTCTTCTGGTGAATTTGCTCATATGGCTCATGTGACTTTGCGGACAATTCGCTATTATGATAAACAGGAAATTTTAAAGCCCTCCTTCGTTAGTGAAGCGGGGGCTCGTTTTTATACGGATGAAGACTTTGCAAGGCTTCAGCAGATATTATTGCTCAAATATCTTGGTTTTTCTTTGGATGATATTCGAGAAATGACGATTGATGATACGGATTATCATTTTATGTTAAATTCTCTGAATATTCAACTGAAGTTGGTGCAGGATCGGATTGAGCAGATGCAACTGGTGGAGAAAGCAATCCGAGATACAACAGAATTAATCGAACAGAAACATTCTGTGGACTGGAGCCAAATGCTGAATTTGATTCATTTGACCGGAATGGAAAAAAGCATGAAAAATCAGTACCAGGATGCTTCGAATATCTCTGCGAGAATTAATCTTCACAGGCTGTATTCGCAAAATCAGAAAGGATGGTTTCCATGGATCTATGAGCAGATGGAATTAAAAGCCGGAATGAAAGTGTTGGAAATAGGGTGTGGAGACGGCACATTATGGGTGGACAATATGATGAGAATCCCGAAAAAGGCTGATATAATACTTTCAGATATTTCAGAAGGGATGCTTAGAGATGCAAGGCGTGCAATCGGACAGAAAGACGCAAGGTTTGCATTCTATGCATTTGATTGTCATCAGATTCCATATGCAGATGAAACATTTGATCTTGTAATTGCGGATCATGTACTTTTTTACTGCGAAGATATTGGAAAAGTATGTGGTGAAGTGGAAAGGGTTTTAAAAAAGAATGGAAGGTTTCTATGCAGCACCTATGGAAAGAATCATATGAAAGAAGTCAGCCAGTTGGTGCAGAATTTTGATGATAGGATTGTATTATCTGCAGAAAAATTATATGATAAGTTTGGAAAAGAGAACGGAGAATCTATATTAAGATCCTATTTTTCAATAATAGAATGGAGATTATATGAGGATGAATTGATTGTTCCAGAGCCGGAACCGTTAATTTCTTATGTTCTATCTTGTCATGGGAATCAGGGGCAGTATCTAACAGAGAAATATAAAGAATTTCGGGCATATGTGAAGAGAAAAACAGACCAGGAATTTCGGATCTCAAAAGAAGCAGGTGTATTTGTGTGCGCAAAAGATGCTTTAAATGGTTAGTAAAAAAATAAAGATTTTCTTAATTATTACATAAAAATTATAAATTTTAAAAAAAGCACTTGAAGGTGACCTTAGGTCACCTTTTATAATACATTTAGACTGAAAGAGAAAGACTAGAGATGAACTTATTAATTGTTTTAGATTTTTGAGATAAAATGAAGGAGGTTTTCTATGAAAGGAATTATTTTAGCGGGAGGATCTGGCACACGTCTGTATCCTTTGACCATGGTAACATCCAAACAGTTACTTCCAATTTATGATAAACCAATGATCTATTATCCAATGTCGGTATTGATGAATGCGGGCATCCGGGATATTCTGATTATTTCAACACCGCAGGATACACCAAGATTTCAAGAACTTTTGGGAGATGGTCATCAGTTTGGCGTACATTTGTCTTATGCGGTTCAGCCGAGCCCGGATGGACTTGCACAGGCATTTATTATTGGAGAAAAATTTATAGGGGATGACACAGTTGCCATGGTTCTGGGAGATAATATTTTTGCAGGCCATGGATTGAAAAAACGTTTGAAAGCTGCCGTACAGAATGCAGAAAGCGGACAGGGCGCTACTGTATTCGGATATTATGTGGACGATCCAGAACGTTTTGGTATCGTAGAATTTGATAAAGAAGGAAAGGCTGTTTCGATTGAAGAAAAACCGGAGCATCCAAAGAGCAATTATTGTGTAACAGGTCTGTATTTCTATGACAATAAGGTTGTAGAATACGCAAAGAGCCTGAAACCTGGAAAGCGCGGGGAACTGGAGATTACAGATCTGAACCGCATTTATCTGGAAGATAATCAGCTGAATGTAGAACTCCTGGGGCAGGGATTTACATGGCTGGATACCGGAACACATGAAAGTCTGGTAGATGCTACAAATTTTGTGAAGACGGTAGAGACACATCAGCATCGTAAGATTGCATGCCTGGAAGAGATTGCATATCTGAACGGCTGGATCAGTAAAGAAGAGATTCTGGAAGTATATGAGATCTTGAAGAAGAATCAGTATGGACAGTATCTGAAAGATGTATTAGATGGTAAATATCAGGAAAATTTATATTAAAATTAGTTTTTTGGAGGAAGAGTAATTATGACAATTATCGTAACCGGAGGAGCCGGATTTATAGGAAGCAACTTTATCTTTCATATGTTAGACAAATATCCAGATTACCGTATTGTATGTCTGGACTGCCTGACATATGCCGGAAATTTGTCAACACTTGCACCAGTGATGGATAATCCGAATTTCCGTTTTGTAAAAGAAAGCATTACAGATCGTGAAGCTGTATATAAATTATTTGAAGAAGAGCATCCGGATATTGTAGTAAATTTTGCAGCAGAAAGCCACGTTGACCGTTCTATAGAGAACCCGGAAGTATTCCTGGATACCAATATTAAAGGTACAGCTGTTTTGATGGATGCCTGCAGAAAATATGGAATCAAACGTTATCATCAGGTATCTACAGATGAAGTATACGGAGATCTTCCGCTGGACAGACCGGATCTGTTTTTTACAGAGGAAACTCCGATCCATACCAGCAGCCCGTATAGTTCTTCCAAAGCTGCGGCAGATCTTTTGGTGCTTGCATATCACAGAACTTATGGACTGCCTGTCACAATCAGCAGATGTTCCAATAACTATGGACCATATCACTTCCCAGAGAAGCTGATTCCGCTGATGATTGCAAATGCGCTGAATGATAAGCCTCTTCCGGTATATGGTAAAGGAGAAAATGTCCGTGACTGGCTTTATGTAGAGGATCACTGTAAGGCGATTGATCTGATCATCCACAACGGACGTGTCGGAGAGGTTTATAATATCGGCGGACACAATGAGATGAAGAATATCGATATTGTAAAGATCATCTGTAAGGAACTTGGAAAGCCAGAAAGCCTGATTACTTATGTGGAAGATCGTAAGGGACATGATATGCGTTATGCGATTGATCCTACGAAGATCCATAATGAACTGGGATGGCTTCCAGAAACAAAATTTGCAGATGGAATTAAGAAGACAATTCAGTGGTATCTGGATAACAAAGAATGGTGGGAAACTATTATCTCAGGTGAATATCAGAATTATTATGAAAAGATGTATGCAAACCGGGAGGGCATGAAATAATGAAAGTATTGGTAACTGGTGTAGGGGGACAGCTTGGACATGATGTGATGAATGAGCTGGCGGTACGCGGATATGATGGAATCGGCAGTGATATTGCTCCGGAATACAGTGGTGTGGCAGATGGTTCTGCAGTAACGGCTATGCCATATATTCAGTTGGATATTACGGATGCAGAAGCAGTAACGGCGAAGATCGCGGAAACGGATCCGGATGTAGTAGTTCATTGTGCGGCTTGGACTGCTGTGGATATGGCAGAGGATGATGATAAAGTAGAAAAAGTTCGTGCGATTAATGCAGGTGGCACATCGAATATTGCTGGCGTCTGTAAAGAACTGGGTTGTAAAATGGTATATATTAGTACAGATTATGTGTTTGATGGTCAGGGACTGGAACCATGGCAGCCAGATTGTAAGGATTATAAACCGTTGAATGTTTATGGTCAGACAAAGCTGGAAGGGGAACTGGCAGTTTCTAGGACGCTGGAGAAATATTTTATCGTACGCATCGCGTGGGTATTTGGAAAAAACGGAAAGAATTTTATTAAGACAATGCTGAATGTGGGAAAGACACATGACAAGCTTACGGTTGTGAACGATCAGATTGGAACTCCAACTTACACGTTTGATCTTGCAAGGCTTTTGGTGGATATGATTGAAACTGAAAAGTATGGCTATTATCATGCAACCAACGAGGGTGGTTATATCAGCTGGTATGATTTTACAAAAGAGATTTTTCGTAAGGCGGTGGAAATGGGACATGAAGAGTATTCAGAAGATCGCCTGACGGTAACTCCGGTTACAACTGAAGAGTATGGAATCTCTAAGGCAGCACGTCCATTTAACAGTAGACTGGATAAGAGTAAGCTGGTGGAAAATGGATTTGATCCACTTCCAACCTGGCAGGATGCATTAGGAAGATATCTGAAAGAAATTGAATTTTAAGACAGAATTTAGGAGATGTAAGAGATGGGACAGATTAAAGTTGAGAAAAATGCCGGAGGCATTCAGGGACTTTACGTAATTGAACCGACTGTTCATGGAGATGCCAGAGGATATTTCATGGAGACCTATAACCAGAAAGATATGGAAGAAGAAGGGCTTACAATGGAGTTTGTACAGGATAATCAGTCCTGTTCCACTAAAGGTGTATTAAGAGGACTTCATTTTCAGAAAGAATTTCCACAGGGAAAACTGGTTCGTGTAGTGAAGGGCTCGGTATTTGATGTGGCAGTTGATTTAAGAAGCAACAGTGAGACATATGGAAAATGGTTTGGTGTAGAGTTAACAGAAGAGAATAAGAAGCAGTTTTATATCCCGGAAGGATTTGCTCATGGTTTCCTCGTTTTAAGTGATATTGCAGAGTTCTGTTATAAATGTACAGATTTTTATCATCCGGGGGATGAAGGCGGACTTGCATGGAATGATCCGGAGATAGGGATCGTGTGGCCGAAACTGGCCGGAGAGTATAAAGGAAGTGCTTCCGCAGAAGGATATCAGTTGGAAGATGGAACTGCGTTGAATTTAAGCGAAAAAGATCAGCAGTGGGTTGGTTTAAAAGATACATTCCATTTTTAGTAATTGGAGCAGATTGCAGATGCGCAGTCTGCTCTTTTTTTAATTCCTGAAACCGGCTGTATTATAAGAAATCGGCTTTTTGATATCTGACCTATAAAAACAGAAAAATATGTGGTATAATGAGCCATGCGGCGATTTGTGCCAGAACGATATAAGAATTTCTGACTGCAAAGTTGTAGATTTAGATCCGAGAATAAGGAAAAGGGAAAAGAATATGGATACCTATAAGATGAACTGGATAAAAATGATAAAAAAATTATCTCCTTATAATATAAAGAAGGGAATTTTATATTTAAAACATTATGGAGTAAAAGAATTCTGGATCCGTTTGACGGAAAGGTTTCAGACGGATGATGTGGATTATGAAGAATGGTATCGTAATCACAGAGTGACTGAGGATGAGCTGGAAAAGCAGAGTCAGCAGAAATTCACATATATGCCGCTGATTAGTATTCTGGTACCGGTATATAATACTCCGGAGGAATTCCTGAAACAAATGATTCAGTCAGTAAGAAAACAGAGTTATAGAAACTGGGAATTGTGTATTGCAAATGCCAATCCGGCAAACAAAGAGGTAGTAGATATTCTGAAGATTGCCTCTGAAAAAGATAGCAGGATTAAAGTAAAAGATGTTCCGGAAAATGAAGGGATCGCACAAAATACGAATGCTGCACTCAGTATCGCAGCAGGAGAATATGTGGGACTACTGGATCATGATGATCTGCTTGCGTATGATGCTTTGTATGAAGTGGTTAGGGAATTAAATGAGAATAACTGTCCGGAAGTGTTATATTCAGATGAAGATAAAGTTACTACAGATCTGTCAGAGCATTTTCAGCCCCATATGAAGCCGGATTATAATCAGGATCTACTGCGTGCGAACAATTATATCTGCCATTTCTTTGTTGCGAAAAAGGAACTGATTGATAGAGTGGGAGCATTCCGTGGGGAGTATAATGGCGCTCAGGATTATGATTTGATTTTAAGATGTACAGAAGTAGCAAAAGGAATTGCGCATATCCCCAGAATTTTATATCACTGGCGGGTGCATAAGGCCTCTACTGCAGATAATCCGGCAAGTAAAATGTATGCGTTTGATGCAGGAAAGCGTGCGATTGAAGCTCATTTGAAAAGATGTAATGAAAAGGGAACAGTCAGTCATACAAAGGATCTTGGCTTTTACCGTACGAAATATCAAATGCAGGGAAATCCGCTGGTTTCTATTATTATTCCTAATAAAGACCAGATTGAAACACTGCAGAAATGCTTAAAATCGATTGAAAAATCAACTTATAAAAATTATGAGATTCTGATTGCTGAAAATAATAGTACAGAGAAAAAAACTTTTGGATATTATCAGAAGATTCAATCTGAAAGAATCCGCGTGATTTATTGGGACAAAGAATTTAACTATTCAGCAATCAATAATTTTGGAGTACAGCATGCAAAAGGAGATTACTTGCTTTTGCTGAATAATGATGTAGAGGTGATTCATGCGGATTGGCTGGAAGAGATGATTTCTAATTGTCAACGGCCGAAGGTGGGAATTGTTGGTGCAAAGTTGTATTATCCGGATGATACTATTCAGCATGCTGGTATTATCATTGGAATTGGAGGAGTGGCAGGCAGTGTTTTTGTAGGACTTCCACGGGCATATTCCGGATATTTGCACAAGGCGTCTCTACAACAGGATCTGAGTGCAGTTACGGCGGCATGTATGATGGTGAAGCGTTCTGTATATGAAGAAGTTGGCGGCTTGGAAGAAAAGTTGAAAGTTGCTTTTAATGATGTGGATTTTTGCTTGAGAGTTAGGAAGGCAGGGTATCTGGTGGTCTATGATCCATACGTGGAATTGTATCATTATGAATCGAAGACCAGAGGGACGGAAGATACGAAGGAAAAGGTGCGCAGATTTCAGACTGAGATTGAGTATATGAGAAGTCACTGGATTACATTGTTGAAAACAGGTGATCCGATGTATAATCGAAATCTGACATTGACGAAATGGGATTATTCTTTAAAAAATAATCAAAAGGGATAAACTGATGTGTGAAGTTACAATAGTCATACCAAATTATAATGGAAAAAAATATCTGGTTCCTTGTTTAGAGGCTTTGTACGGCGGAACTTATATTGAGATGAATGTACTGGTTGTGGATAATGGGTCGAAAGACAACAGTATAGAAGAGGCAAAAGAATCATTTCCGCAGACAGAGTTTATTTTGCTGGATCAAAATTACGGATTTTGCAGAGCGGTAAATGTAGGGATTAAATCTTGTCAGACACCGTATGTATTATTATTAAATAATGACACACAAATTAAGCCTGGTTTTGTGGAATATCTTCTTTCTACAATCAAACGGGAGAAACGCATATTTTCTGTGGAAGCTAAAATGATCCAGTTCCATAATCAGGAATTGCTTGACAGTGCAGGGACTTTTTATAATGCGTTGGGATGGGCATTTGCACGGGGAAGGGATCATTCTGTGGGAAAATACCAAAAGCGTTGCAGGACATTTGCAGCATGTGCAGGTGCCGCAATTTACCGCAGAGCGATTTTTGATGAAATTGGTCTGTTTGATGAGCGTCATTTTGCCTATTTGGAAGATATTGATGTTGGATACCGTGCGAGAATACAAGGGTATGTAAATGTCTATGAACCAAGTGCCGAAGTGATTCATGTAGGGAGTGCTGCAAGTGGTTCCAGATACAATGAATTTAAAATAAAATATTCTGCAAGAAATAATATTTATCTGATTTATAAGAACATGCCATTGTTACAGATTCTGATCAATATACCGTTTTTATTTCTGGGCTTTTTTGCGAAGTTTTTATTTTTCTGTAAAAAGGGATTCGGTCCGACGTATATGCAAAGTTTGAAAGAGGGCTTTGCTATGTGTGATGGTCAACAGAAGGTAGAGTTTGAAAGGAAAAATCTTAAGAATTATGTTAAAATTCAGTTGGAGTTGTGGGGGAATATTGTTCGAAAATTTATATAAAATCATTTTTTCTTAAGATAGCCTTAAGAGTCTTTTTCTTGCCCTTTTAGTTGAAATATTGTATGATACTATAGGTATAAATATAAGATTGTCAAAAGATGGAGTTATTATGATTAAAGATAATCAACGGATGTTGAAAAAAATACAAGTAGTAATTGATGCGGCTGTAATTATTGTTTCTTATGTATTGGCATGGTATCTGAGATTTAAAAGCGGGATTTTCGTGATTGATCCGTGGTTTTTGTCATTACAGGTCTATATGGCAGCTCTTATTTTTATTGTGCCGGGATATTTGTTCCTGTATTATATTTTTCAACTTTATGCGCCAAAACGGGTTCGCGGGCGCAGACTGGAGGCCTGGAATGTACTGCAGGCGAATACAGTTGGCGTTATGGCATTTATTTTTATTCTGTATTTGAAGCATCAGGCGGACTTTTCCAGAGGAATGATTTTTATCTTTTATGGTATTAATCTGATACTGGAAATTCTTGTCCGGAATGTAATCCGTATGGTGCTTAGAAAAATCAGAAGCCAGGGATTAAATCAGAAACATGTTCTGCTGATTGGATATAGCAGGGCGGCGGAACAGTATATCGACAGAGTACGTCAGAATCCTGAATGGGGGTATGATATCAGAGGAATTCTCGCAGATAATGTGCCAAGAGCAACGATGTATAAAGGAATCAAGGTGTTGGGGAGAATTGAGAATCTGGCAATTGTTCTTCCCGAAAATAAACTGGATGAGATTGTAATTACGTTGAGTCTAGCCGAGTATCACAAATTAGAGTATATTGTAAATATGTGTGAAAAATCCGGTGTGCATACTAAGTTTGTCCCGGATTATAATAATGTAATACCGACGAAACCATATACAGAAGATATTCAGGGACTTCCGGTTATTAATATCCGTCATGTTCCTCTGAATGATCCGCTGAATCGGTGGATAAAGCGAGGGGTAGATATTTTTGGGGCTATATGTGCGCTGATTTTGTTTTCGCCGATTATGATTGTTGTTTCTATTATTATCAAGACAACTTCTCCAGGACCGTTGATTTACAGTCAGGTGAGGGTAGGACTTCATAATCGAGAGTTTCGTATGTATAAATTCCGTTCTATGATCGTGCAGGATGAAAAAAGTGAAAAAAAAGAATGGACAGTGAAAAATGATCCAAGAGTCACACCAATCGGGAAATTTATACGTAAGACAAGTATTGATGAGCTGCCACAATTGTTTAATGTATTAAAAGGTAATATGAGTCTGGTAGGTCCACGTCCGGAAAGGCCTCAGTTTGTAGAGAAATTTAAGGAAGAAATTCCAAGATATATGATTAAGCATCAGGTACGTCCGGGATTAACCGGATGGGCGCAGATTAATGGATATCGTGGAGACACATCGATTAAAAAGCGTATTGAACATGATCTGTATTATATTGAAAACTGGACATTAGGATTGGATTTTAAAATAATCTTTTTGACATTTTTTAAAGGATTCATCAATAAAAATGCTTATTAATATTCGGGGAGCGGGTGTATGAAAAAAGAAGACAGAAGAAGAGAAGCTGCAAAGCAGAAAGCGCTTCGGAAAAAAAAACAAAGAAGGCGCCGCAGAAAAAGAATCATATTGTTAGTGCTGGAAATCATTATTTTATGTGTGCTTTTGGTTATTGCGTATGCGGTATTTAAGCTGGATAAACTAAATCTAACATCACTTAATAATATTGATAATAATGGCTGGAAACAGGAAGGTTATACGAATATTGCCTTGTTTGGAACCGATAACAGAGCCGGTGAGACAGAAGGTGTCCGAAGTGACTGTATAATTGTTGCAAGTATCAACAATGAAACAAAAGAAGTGAAATTGATGTCGGTTTATCGTGACACAATGCTTTCGCAGAGTGAGGGACATTATGACAAAGCGAATGCAGCCTACGCACTTGGTGGACCAGAAGCAGCTGTTAGTATGCTAAATCGTAATCTGGATCTGGATATTACAGATTACGTAAGTGTGAATTTTTTGGCAGTAGCAGATGTAGTGGATCTTCTGGGAGGAATTGATCTGGAATTGACAGATGAAGAAGTGGTTCATATGAATAATTATTGTGTAGAAACATCTGAGATTACAGAGAAAGACTATGCGAGAATTGATCCAGAAGTTGCAGGAACCTATCATTTAAATGGAGTTCAGGCTGTATCCTATTGTAGGATCCGTTACACAAGTGGGGGAGATTTTACAAGGACAGAACGACAGAGATTGGTTCTTGAAAAAATCGCAGAAAAGGCAAAAAAAGCAAAGCTTAGTACTTTGAATAATATTATTGATGCAGTGCTTCCGGAAGTATCGACGAGTTTTTCGTCTTCAGAGATTGTGAAGTTGGCTGCAGGTGTATTTGATTATAAGATTGTTGATAATAAAGGTTTTCCATTTGAATTGGAAACTCCGGAATCAGTTTCTGGATATACAGGATCATATGTGGTTGCTGTCGGATTGGAAAATAATGTGCGACAGGCGCATGAATTCTTTTTCCCGGATGAGGAGTATGAACCTACGGAATCTTTAAAGCACATCAGTGAAGAATTGTGTTATATTACAGGAATATATCCAAATACGGACGAAGAGATGCAGGATGATATTGAAAATACAGAATAAGGCAGGAAGAAAGCAATGAATATTGAAAATCTTACGGTGGATGTGGTAATTCCAGTTTACAGACCGAAAGAAGAATTTTCCGAGCTGATCAGAAACCTGGAAAGGCAGAACAGGAAAATTCAGCATATTTATCTTATGCATACATTGGATGGACAGAAATTGCCGGATATTGTTGAAGAATATGATAATATCGTTGTGGAAGATATTCTTCCGGAAGAATTTGATCACGGAGGAACCCGAGACAGTGCAATACAAAAGTCTAACGCAGATATTGTAGTTTGTATGACCCAGGATGCGCTTCCGGTAGACGAGTATCTGATTAATGAACTAATTCGGCCGTTGGAAAATGAAAAAATTGTAGTGTCGTATGCGAGACAGATTCCCAAAAAAAATTGCAGTCTGATTGAATGTTATACACGTAGATTTAATTATCCTGAAACGAGCAGAATAAAATCCAAAAAAAATATTAGTGAACTGGGTATAAAAACATATTTTTGTTCCAATGTGTGTGCGGCCTATAATAAAAAGAAATATCTGGAATTAGGTGGGTTTGAGAAACGAACGATTTTCAGTGAAGATATGATCTTTGCTGCAGGGTGTATTAAAAATGGATATTGCGTTTCTTATACTGCGGAAGCAAAAGTTGCACATTCCCATAATTATTCCGGGCTTCAGCAATTTAAAAGAAATTTTGACCTGGCAGTTTCACAGGCACAGCATCCGCTGATTTTTCAGAATATCAGATCAGAATCAGAAGGAATTCGTATGGTAAAGGATACGGCAGTATTTTTGTTAAAAAGTAAGAAGCCATGGCTGCTTGTATCATTAATCGTTCAAAGCGGTGCAAAATATATGGGATATCTAATGGGGAAAAATTACGACAGATTTCCTATGTGGCTGGTGTATAGATGTACTTCAAACCCAAGATACTGGAATAGAAGGTAAAAAACGGAGATAAATGTTGATATTTCGTATAAAATGAGGTAATATGAAAGGCGAATTATTGCAATCCATAACTGAATATACAGAAGAAAGGATGTAAAAATGGCTCGAAGATCTCGGAGAAGAAGAAGAAGGAAGAGAGGATTTGCTTCCTGGTCTATATGGAAAAAAATAGGTGTGATTTTTGGAGGAACTCTGACTGCAGTTCTGGCTACAGGAGCAGCGATCGTAGCCTGTAAAATGGGAAAGTTAGAGACGACAGATCTTGATACGGATAAATTGAATATATCAGAAGAAGTAGATCATGAAACAGGATATATAAATATTGCTTTATTTGGGCTTGATTCGAGAGAAGGTGACCTTGGAAAGGGAAATCGAAGCGATACGATTATGATCGCCAGTCTGAATAAAGAAACGAAAGAAGTAAAACTGGCATCTGTTTATAGAGATACATTAGTAGAGTTGGATGATGGGAGCTATAATAAAGCAAATTCAGCATATTCTTTTTATGGGCCGGAAGGTGCAGTAGCTATGCTGAATAAGAATCTGGATCTTAATATTGAGAAATATGTTGCAGTTAACTTTAATGCATTGGTAGATGTGATTGATGCTGTTGGAGGACTGGATATTGAGCTTACAGATGCAGAGGTAGTCCATATGAATAATTATTGTGTGGAAACCTCGAAAGTTACAGGAAAAGATTATACGAGGATTGAGCCGGAGGTTGCAGGAACCTATCATTTGAACGGAGTACAGTCCGTTTCTTATTCCAGAATCCGCTACACGGCAGGAGGAGATTTTGAAAGAGCCTCCAGACAGAGAAAAGTGTTATCGTTAATTGCAGAGAAGGCACAGTCTATGAGTCTCAGTTCTGTTAATAAGATTATTGACAGTGTGTTCCCTCAGATTTCTACAAATTTTACATTGTCTGAAATGATTGGCTATGCAAAAGATTTTATGAAATACAAGTTGGGCGAGACGATGGGCTTCCCGGAAGATAATACAACGGATATGCTCAATGAGGTGGGGAGTGTCGTTATACCGAATACGTTGAGCTCGAATGTATTAAAATTGCATCAATTTCTTTTTGGAAGTGATGGATATCAAGTGTCTTCTACTGTGATGGAGATTGATAGTGGAATCAGTATCCGTGCCGCAGATAAGGCAACTGGTAACAGTGGTACTTATGATGACGAGGAAGTGGATAATTACTATACTCCCCAAACAGATTACGGTATGAATGATTATAGTAACAGCTATAATGATGGCAACGATAATGGCTATAGTGGTACGTATTCTGAAGGAAGCGGCGGTACAGATGGAACAGAAAATGGGGGTGCTGAGGAAGGCACAGAAGGTACTGGAAGCGACAATGCAGGAGAAAGTGGTAATGGTACAGAAGGAGTTGAATAAAAGAATGAAAAGACTTAAGAAGATATGTGCGTTTGTAACGTGTCTAAGTATGATGATACTGATGATTCCGTCTGTTGCGCATGCTGCAGGAGCAGAACTTAGATTTTCTGATCCAGCTACAGCGGTAGGTGCAAATGTGGATGTTAAGGTAAAGCTGACTGCAGACAGTGAAGTGAGTTCAGTGAGTGCAACATTGACATTTGATAGTAACTATTTGAGGTTTGTAAGTGGAGAGGGTGCCAGTGCAACTGATGATCAGATTAAGCTTTCCAGCAATACTGCAGCAAGTGAAATAAGCTGGTCTTTACAATTTCAGGCACTTCAGGAGGGAACAACGAAGATTGAAGTTGGCTCTGTGACAGGAATTGCGTCGGATGGAACTACTCTCCAGGTTACACAGGGGAATTCAACTATTACAATCGGGGAAGGGGATCCTTCTTTGATTACAGATACAACTTCTGGTGGTGGAACTGCTAATGGACCTCAGGTTGAGATTGATGGGGTTACGTATAGCATTTCTACGGAGTTTTCAGATGCCATTATACCGGACGGATTCACAAAGACTGAGATGACCTATGAAGGCGGTCAATATCAGGCTGCGATCCAGGAGAGCAGCGGTAAATATGCTGTGTATATGGTGAATCCGAATGGTGAGGAGGATTTCTTCTTATATGATCCGGATAATGGAAAGTTTTCACAATTTCAGCAGATCATCATCTCTCAGGATCGTTTTATTGTCTTGCTGAGTGAAGATAAAAGTGAAGAACTTCCTTCTAGCCTGAAAAAGACAGTAATGACTGTGGAAGGAAAAGAATTTCCTGTATGGCAGAATGCTGATAATGCAGAGTATTACGTTGTATATGCGTTAAATAGTGATGGGGATAAGGAATACTATCAATATGATACAGTGGATAAAACATATCAGAGATATACACCTGAAGAGGTAGAACAGGAGGAAGAGGCAGCAACTTCTTTTTTGGGCAAACTGGCTGATTGGGTAAAAGGTAATATGGATAAAGCCATTATTGGAGTTTGGCTTGTCTTTCTATTCATGCTAATCATTTTGATTATTGTTGGTATTAAGCTTCATCATCGTAATTTGGAACTGGATGATCTGTATGACGAATATGGAATTGACGCAGAAGAGGAAGATGAAGAAGACGAGGATGAATTCGAGGAACCGGTAGATGCCAGAAAATCGTCTGCCAAAAAGGCTGCTGATAAAGGTAAGAAAAAGGATAAAGATTTAGAGAAAGATGGTCCGGCCGTTCGAAAACCAGTCAGAGAAGTCCGGATTGAGGAAGAAGATGATTTTGAAGCTTTTGAACCAGAACCATTAGATGAAGAAGCATTTGATAATTTTGAAGGATACTTTGGTAATTCTGAATATGATGATGAAGGATATGACGGATCAGATGATTTTATTGATGATACTACAGATTTGTTAAGCAGTCATCCGGAGAAAAAACGTGGACATACAGAGTTTGATGACACGTTCAAAATGGATATCATTGATCTTGATTAATAACATGCAAAGAGGAATGTTGAAAGAATACATTTCTCTTTTTCTTTACATTTAGGATAGAGTTTGATACAATACAGTTTGATAATGCAAAAAAACCGGTAATTAGTACAAATTACTGCGTAAAAGTAAGGAGCAGAAAATATGTGTGGAATTGTAGGTTACATTGGCAATCAGCAGGCAGCACCGATCCTTCTGGATGGATTATCTAAGCTGGAGTACAGAGGATATGATTCAGCGGGAATTGCAATATACAATGGCGAGCAGATAGATATGGTAAAATCAAAGGGAAGGCTGAAGGTACTAAGTGAGATAACCCATGATGGTGAGACTTTACCTGGAACGCTGGGAATTGGTCATACCAGATGGGCAACACATGGGTCACCTTCTGATGTGAATGCGCATCCTCATTTTAATAAAGATAAAAGTATCGTAGTGGTACATAATGGAATTATTGAAAATTACCTGAAATTAAAAAAGAAGCTGATAGATCATGGTTATGAGTTTGTATCCGATACGGATACAGAGATTATTGCACATCTTCTGGACTATTATTATCAGGGAAATCCGCTTCAGGCAGTGACAAAGATTATGCATCGTATGGAAGGATCTTATGCGCTTGGTATTATTTTTCAGGATCATCCGGATGAGCTTTATGCAGTCAGGAAAGACAGTCCGTTGATTGTCGGACGTGCGAAGGACGGCAATATTCTTGCATCTGATGTTCCGGCTGTATTGAAATATACAAGAGATGTTGTTTTCATTGATAATGGCGAGATCGTTCGCATGAAAGAAGATTCCATGGAGTTCTTTAATGTGGATGAAGAACCGATTGAGAAAAAGACAACTAGAATTGACTGGGATGTAAACGCAGCTGAAAAAGGCGGATATGAGCATTTTATGCTGAAAGAGATGTATGAACAGCCAAAAGCAATTACGGATACCTTTTCTCCGAGAATGAAAGATGGGAAGATCGTAATAGATGAACTTGGAATGACAGATGAGGAGATTCAGAAAATACAGAAAATCATGATCGTAGCCTGTGGATCTGCATCTCATGTGGGGTATACGAGTAAATATGTTTTTGAAGGTCTGGCAAGAATCCCGGTAGAGGTAGATATTGCATCAGAGTTCCGTTATCGGAATCCGATTCTGGATGAAAATACGCTGGTCATCGTGATCAGCCAGTCTGGTGAGACGGCGGATACATTGGCAGCATTGCGTGAATCGAAAGAAAAGGGGGCAAGAGTTCTGGGGATTGTGAATGTTGTGGGAAGTTCCATTGCAAGGGAAGCAGACAATGTGATGTATACCTGGGCAGGTCCGGAGATTGCGGTTGCTACTACCAAGGCATATTCGGCTCAACTGGTTGCACTGTATCTGCTGGCAATGAAGTTTGCTCATGTCAGAGGAAAATTAAGTGATGCGGGACTGGCAGAGATGCTGGAGGATCTGAAGGCGATTCCGGCACAGGTTGAGATGCTTTTGAACAATAAAGGAAATATTCAGAAATTTGCGAACCGTTATCTTGCAGCGAAGGATGTGTTTTTTATTGGTCGTGGCATTGATCATGCAATTTCGATGGAAGGTTCTCTGAAGTTAAAAGAGATTTCTTATATTCATTCAGAGGCATATGCAGCAGGAGAATTGAAACACGGAACGATTTCTTTGATTGAGGAAGGAACATTGGTAGCAGCTGTGCTAACGCAAAAAGATCTGTATAAGAAAATAATCAGCAATATGGAGGAAGTCCGCACTCGTGGTGCATTTGTTATGGCTGTAACAACGGAAGGCAATACGGAAGTAGAGCGTGCTGCGGATTATGTGATCTATATTCCGGAAACGAATAATTATTTCACGAATTCACTGGCGATCATTCCATTACAGTTATTTGCTTATTACATTGCAGTAGGACGCGGCTGTGATGTTGATAAACCGAGAAATCTGGCAAAATCAGTTACGGTTGAATAAGAAAATTTAGAGCAGTTTGACAGGCGCACAGTCTGTCAAACTGCTCTTACTATTATGAAAAGGATTATTTTGACTCATATAGTGAGGAAAGTGGCTGGAAGGTATACCCCATATCTTCCCATTTCCCCAATAATTCGTCTAGAATTTCTCCATTGGTCCGAGAAGTGTTATGTAGAAGAACGATTGCTCCAGGATGGATGCGGCCTAACAATTTTTCAAAGGCCTCTTCTTTGGTTGGTTGTGCGTCGTCATACCAGTCCACGTAGGCAAGGCTCCAGAAGAAGGTTCGATATCCCAATTCCTGTGCCATTTTTAAATTTACTTCGCTATATTTTCCCTGCGGAGGACGATAATACTTTGTCATAGATTCTCCGGTAATTTCTTGATAGAGATCTTCTACATCTTCTAATTCTTTTCGAAATTCTTCGAGAGAAGAAATCTGTGTCATATCTGGATGATGGAAGGTATGATTACCAACCGTATGTCCTTCTTCCACCATTCGCTTAACCAGATCTGGTTCATCTTCAAGAAAATTTCCAACAACAAAGAATGTAGCCGGAACATTGTGCTTTTTCAGAGCATCCAGAATTGCAGAAGTATTTCCATTTTCATAGCCACAATCGAAGGTAAGATAGATAATCTTTTGATCAGTATCTTCTGCATAGTATGCGTCATATTTTTTTAGTTCTTCTATGGTGGCATTGGCGACCGGTGTCTGTCCTTCTTCTTGAAAGCTTAATCCCCAGTTCTCGGTTTCAGGCAGGATGGCTGTAGAAGCAGCCTGATCAGAGGGAGCGGGATTATTAGAAAAGAAATAAGCAGCAAGTCGTCCCCCAAGAAAGCAAGAAGTAAACAGCAGAAAAAGACAGGTGAATTTTGGAATCATTTTTTTAGATGGCATAAAAACTCCAGAGAGTAGGATTTCTATAAGTATATGAATTTCGGATGGTAATTAGCACATGAATCCGATATTGCCGCATAGTCGTGATTCTTGCAATCCTGAAGGAATCATAGTAAAATAGCATGTAAAATGGACGGAAAGGATCTTATTTATGAGAAAAGCAATATCGAGAATTGGATGGATGATGGCTGGATTTGCTTCAGCAAATCTTGCAGTGTTTTTTGCAATGTTTCGTTCTCCAAAGAGAAAATGGGAGAAGGAATCCTATGATTGTGCAGTAGTGTGCGGATATTTTGCAAATGAGGATGGAACGCCTTCCGAGATGATGAAAAGCCGTGTTGATAAAGCGGCAGCATTGTGGAAACAGAAAAAGGTCGGATATCTGATTTTGTCGGGAGGAGCAGTACATAATAAATATGTGGAAGCGGAAATTATGAAGAAATATGCGATGGAGCAAGGAGTTCCAGAAGAATATATTCTGAAAGAAAAACAGGCAGTCAGCACGTATCACAATCTCCAGTATTCGGCTAAAATTATGGATAATTTCGGATTCAAGGACTGTGTTGTTGTTACGAATGGCTGGCATCTTAGAAAGGCAGATCATTATGCGAGAAGAGCCAGAGTGGAGTATGTGATGGCAGAAGCATCGAATCCGAAAGGGATGGGATGGTTTCGGTGCTTCCTAATGAATATACAGACAAATTTTTGTATGTATCTGAATATGTGGAAGGGATATTATTAATGAATGAACAAAGAAAAATGTGGCAGTAATCAGGAATGGAAAAAGCAAGAAGAGCAGATATGTCCGGAGGTTCATTATAAGATAATACCGTCTGGAATCATGATTACCGGTTGTTATGGAACCGATGGACAGGTGATATTACCGGATGAAATCGAGGGGGGTCCGGTGACTGCCATAGCACCGTATACGTTCGCAGAAGACCGGATTGATGAGGGGACTCTGGTTTGGACTGGTGAAAATGCAGAGTTTACAGAGGACAGACGGAGAATCTGTGGCAGTCAGGTGACAGAGGTATGGCTTCCGGCCAAAGTAACGGAGATTGGCAGATATGCATTCTATCGCTGCCGAAATTTAAGAAAACTTATACTTACGGACAGCCTCTTAGATATGGGTGGCGGAGCACTGAACGGATGCCGCCTGTCGAATGTGGAAATTCATTTTCGAAAGGGGAAGAAAAGCTGCCTGAAATCGATTGTAGAGGAGATGCGGTATCAGATTCTGGCAGAGCTGTTGTATTATGAAGAGAATAAAGAAGCCAGAATTTTGTTCCCAGAGCATTATGAAGAGGCGGTTGAGAATACTCCGGCCAGGATCGTGGTGACGCATCACCATGGAGCGGGCGGATACTATCGTCAGTGTTTTTATAACCGAGAATTGGACTATAAAAAGTATGATGAGATGCTTTATCATGTGGTTGCAGAAGAAGAGGTGCAGACAGCAGTGAAGCTGGTATTAAATCGTCTTAGATTTCCGTTTTTACTTGGAAAAGAGGCAAAGGCAGCGTATGCGTCATACTTAAGGGAGCATCTGATGGAGGCTGGAAGAATTCTGGCAGAGTCAGAAGAAATAGAGGAGCTTAAGTTCCTGTCAGAAAAAGAATATTGGACACCAGAAGCGTTAGATGAAGCAATTTTGGCAGCTGCGGAGAAGAAAAAAACAGAGATATTAAGTTATCTTATGGATGAAAAATATAAACGATATCCAAAGGAGAAAAAGAAATTTGAATTATGAGATGACGACGGAGGAAAAACTGGAGAATGTGAGCCGGAAGATTCTGATTTCTTCTAGAAATGAGCTCTATATGAAGATGCGGTTTCTGGATGTGGCACTCAGCAGTCTTCCGTTTATTCTGGATCAGGGAACGGAAGGACTTGGAACAGATGGAATCTATCTGTATTATAATCCACAGTATCTGGGAGGCCTCTACCGGGAAAGCAGAGTCTCTGTAAACCGGTTGTATCTGCACCTGATCCTGCATGGAATCTTCCGGCATATGATCCGAAGAAAGGGAAGAGAAGAACGTCTATATAGCCTTGCCTGTGACATTGTAACGGAATCGATCATTGATAGCATGCAGCATCGATGTGTCCTGAAGAGTCGTTCTCTGCTCCGAAGAGAGACATATCGGAACTTGAAAAAAGAGATGAAGGTCCTGACTGCAGAGAAGGTTTACGGTGTGTTGAACAGCCGGCCACTGTCGGAACAGGAACTTTTAAGACTCGAGCAGGAATTCCGTACAGATGATCATAGTTACTGGCCTTCAGATGATGAACAGAGAAAGCAAAATGAGATAGAAAATCAGTGGCAGAGCATCAGTGAACAGATGGAGACTGATATGGATACATTTTCCCAGGAGGGATCTTCAGCATCCGGAGATCTGGTGGATCAGGTGAAAGTGGAAAATCGAGAGCGGTTCGATTATCGACAGTTCCTTCGGAAATTTGCTGTTTTGAAAGAAGAGATGGAAGTAGATCCGGATTCTTTTGATTATGTTTTTTATAGCTATGGATTGTCTCTGTATGGAAATATGCCCCTGATTGAGCCGCAGGAATGGAAGGAAGTCCAAAAAGTGGAAGAGTTTGTTATCGTGATTGATACATCGATGTCCTGTTCTGGAGAATTGGTCCGAAAGTTCCTGGAAGAAACTTATGGAGTCTTGAGTGAAAATGACAGTTTTTTCCGGAAGGTGAATATTCATATCATTCAGTGCGATGATCAGATCCAGACGGATCAGAAAATCACCTGTAAAGAAGAACTGGTGGAATATATGGAACACTTGGAACTGCGGGGAGAGGGAGGGACTGATTTCAGACCAGCCTTTCTCTATGTAGAACAGCTGATCCGCCAGCACACATTTGAACGTCTGAAGGGGCTGATCTATTTTACAGATGGGCGGGGAATCTATCCGTCAAAAATGCCATCTTATGAAACGGCTTTTGTGTTTATGGAAGAGGATTATGAAGATGTGGATGTTCCTCCGTGGGCAATAAAGATTATATTGGAAGCAGAAGAATTAGAGCAGGATGTGAAGGGAGAAGAGTCATGGATATAAAGAGAGCGAAAAAAGAGATCAAAGACTCGATAAAAGCATATCTTATGAAAGATGATGCGGGGGATTATATGATTCCTGTTATTCGACAGAGGCCGATCCTTCTGATGGGTCCTCCGGGAATCGGGAAGACACAGATTATGGAACAGATTGCAAAGGAGTGCAGGATCGGACTGGTCTCTTACACGATCACACATCATACCAGACAAAGTGCAATTGGGCTGCCCTTCATTCAGGAAAAAGTATATGATGGAAAGACATATTCTGTGACAGAATATACGATGAGTGAGATTATTGCTTCTATTTATAATAAGATGGAAGCAACGGGAGTGAAAGAGGGAATTTTATTTATTGATGAAATCAACTGTGTATCCGAAACACTGGCTCCGACGATGCTTCAGTTCCTGCAATGTAAAATGTTTGGAAATCAGAAAGTACCGGAGGGATGGATCATCGTGGCGGCAGGAAACCCGCCGGAATATAATAAGTCAGTACGGGATTTTGATGTAGTGACATTGGATCGAATAAAAAAGATAGATGTAGAAGAAAATTATAAAGTATGGAAGGAATATGCCTATCAGGCAGAGATCCATCCGGCAATTCTGGCATATCTGGAACTTCGAAATGATTATTTTTACCGGATGGAAACGACAGTGGATGGGAAGACGTTTGCAACAGCCAGAGGATGGGAAGATCTGTCTTCTCTTTTGAAAGCATATGAAATACTTGGGAAAAAGGCAGACCGGGAGGTTGTGCATCAATATATCCAGCATTGGAAGATAGCCAAGGATTTTGCCAATTATCTGGAACTGTATGAAAAATACAAAAAAGATTATGGTCTTGAAAAAATTGTAGAAGGCTGTTACGGCAAAGACACACTGGAGCAGCTTCGATATGCAGCTTTTGATGAACGCTTAAGCGTGGTGAATATGTTGATCGGACGGCTGGGCAGTTTCTTTAAAGCAGTGTTTGTAGAAGATCGGTATGTGACTCTGCTATATGAGTATCTGAAAAAATATAAAGAATGCCAGGAGATGACTCTGATTGTAGGTGGAGCCAGAGAAGATTACGAAAAGCTTCGAAGAGCAGAGCAGATGACAAAGTTAGAAGACCAGATCCGGAAGCGGGTGGTAGATACGATGGAAAGTTATGATCAGTTGATACAGAGGGAACATCTGGCAGGAGAGGACGCTTTTGCACAGGTGAAAGGAAAATTTGAAAAAGCTGTGCAGTTACGGGAAGAGACGGTGGATGTGGCAATGCAGGCGCTGGAACATGCATTTGATTTTATGGAAGATGCCTTTGGCGACAGCCAGGAGATGGTTTCGTTCGTGACAGAACTGAATACTAATTATTACAGTATTCAATTCTTGAAAGAAAATGATTGTGAGAAATATTATCAGTACAATAAAAAGCTGCTATTTGAAGAGCAGCATCAGGAAATCATGTCAGAACTGGATGAGATAGAACAGGATCTGAATACCGTGATCAAATAGGTGGGAGCTTTATTGAGAAAAATCATTGACAAGGCCTGTTTTCATCCGTATAATATCTCTTGACGGTAAGGGAGTAGTTAGCGCAATATGCGTAGTTTTGTCAACATACTGATGACTATGTCATCTGGCATCACTTTAAATGATGAGACTTATCCGTGGATATAGTAGCCACGGATGGGTCTTTTTTTATGGCGTAAAAAGGAGAAGAAACATGGGTTTAGTAGAATTATTTTTGATTGCAGTAGGTTTATCAATGGATGCATTTGCGGTGTCTGTCTGTAAGGGACTGGCGATGAAGAAGTGTACGGTTTCGAAAGCTTGTCTTGTAGGTGTGTATTTTGGAGGGTTTCAGGCTCTGATGCCACTTGTCGGATTCATCCTCGGGGTGCAGTTTGAGGATGTGATTACGTCGATCGATCATTGGATTGCATTTATTCTTTTAGGTTTGATCGGTGTAAATATGGTAAGGGAAGCGCTTGGTCCGGATGATGACTGTGATGAGACAGATGATTCTCTTGATGTGAAGACGATGCTCGGACTGGCAGTGGCGACCAGTATCGATGCACTGGCGGTTGGTGTCACATTTGCCTTTTTAAAGGTAAATATTGTGCCCGCAGTTTGTTTTATTGGAGTAATTACATTTACTTTATCCGCCGCAGGTGTTAAAATAGGCAATGTATTCGGAACAAAATATAAATCCAGAGCGGAGATCGCAGGAGGAGTCATTTTAATATTAATGGGATGCAAAATCCTGCTGGAACATCTGGGAGTGATTGGATAAAGGAGAAGAGTTTATGAAGTGGAACCAGTTTCGGTTAAAAACAACGACAGAAGCAGAGGATATCGTCAGCAGTATGCTGATGGATCTTGGAATTCAGGGGGTGCAGATTGAGGACAAGATTCCATTGACACAATCCGATAAGGAGCAGATGTTTGTGGATATTCTGCCGGATATTCCGGAGGATGACGGGACGGCTTATCTGACTTTCTATCTGGATGAAGAGGACGATAAAGGAACCATTCTCCTGAATGTAAGAAAAGAGCTGGAAGAGATGCGAAGTTATCTGAATGTCGGGGACTGTACGATTGAGGAGTCCCAGACAGAGGATGTGGACTGGGTGAATAACTGGAAGCAGTATTTCCATCAATTTTATATAGATGATATTCTTGTAATCCCTTCCTGGGAAAAGGTAGAGCCAAAAGACAGTGATAAGATGGTGATTCACATTGATCCGGGAACTGCTTTTGGAACTGGTATGCATGAGACAACACAGCTTTGTATCCGCCAGTTGAAAAAATATGTGACACAGGATACGGAGATTCTGGATGTGGGTTGTGGAAGCGGAATTCTCGGAATGCTGGCGCTTAAGTTTGGAGCAAAGCATTCTGTCGGAACAGATCTGGATCCATGTGCGATCGATGCGACGCACGAGAATATGGCAGCAAATGGAATTGAAAAGAGCCGGTATGAGGTTATGATTGGCAATATTATTGATGATGAGGAGATTCAGGATAAGGTGGGATATGAGAAGTATGATATTGTAGCTGCGAATATCCTGGCAGAAGTTTTGGTGCCATTGACTCCGGTGATTTGTCATCAGTTGAAAAAGGGCGGGATCTATATTACCAGTGGAATTATAGATGATAAGGAAACAGTCGTTGTAGAAGCTGTAAAACAGGCAGGCATGGAAGTCCTTGAGGTAAACCATCAGGGCGAATGGGTGTCTGTGACCGCAAGGAAAAACTAAGCAAATTGTTTAAAGTCGGCCTTGAAAACAGGAGAAAGTATGCAGCATTTTTTTGTGACACCGGATCAGGTGAAAGAAGATCATATTTATATTGAAGGTTCAGATGTGAATCATATGAAGAATGTCCTGCGGATGCGTGCAGGGGAAGAGGTCATGGTCAGTGACGGAAATAACCGGAAATATCTTTGTGAGGTAGAAGGATATGAACCAGATCTGGCGGTATTGAAGATTCAGGAAAAAGGAGTTGTAGATACGGAACTTCCATCTCAGATCTACCTTTTTCAGGGATTGCCAAAACAGGATAAGATGGAGCTGATTGTGCAAAAGGCGGTGGAACTGGGAGTGTATCAGGTGATTCCGGTTGCTACAAAGCGCTCGGTCGTGAAACTGGATGCGAAAAAAGCAGAGAAGAAAACGGAACGCTGGCAGCAGATTGCCCAGAGTGCAGCAAAACAGGCGGGACGAGGCTACATTCCGGAAGTTCATTCTGTGATGACCTACAAAGAAGCCATGGAATATGCCAGAAAATTAGATGTAGTGCTGATTCCTTATGAGCTTGCAGAAGGAATGGAAGAAACAAAGAAGATGATCCGGCAGATCCAGCCGGGGCAGTCTGTAGGCATTTTTATCGGTCCGGAAGGCGGATTTGAAATTGAGGAAGTAGAAGAAGCTATAAATGCAGGGGCGAAAGCAATAACTCTTGGAAAGAGGATCCTCCGAACTGAGACGGCAGGGCTTACGACATTATCTGTCCTGATGTTCCATTTGGAAGGGTAGGCACATAATCTAATAGTGAGAAGGAAAAGAAATAGGAAGTGGAATGGATGAAAGAAGTATATTTAGATAATTCTGCGACCACTCAGGCGTATAGAAGCGTTGGGGAACTGGTACAGAGGGTCATGTGTGAAGACTATGGAAATCCATCTTCGATGCATGCAAAAGGTGTGGCAGCAGAAAAATATATAAAAGAAGCCAGGGAAACTTTGGCGAAGATCTGGAAGGTTCAGGAAAAGGAGATTTTCTTTACTTCCGGTGGAACCGAGAGTGACAATCTTGCTCTGATCGGGGCAGCCAGAGCCAATAAACGTGCAGGTAAGCACCTGATCACTTCATCGATTGAACATCCTGCGATTATCAATACGATGCGTTTCCTGGAGGAAGAGGAAGGGTATCGTATTACCTATCTTCCAGTAGACAAGTATGGAAGAATTAGGCTGGATGCATTGAAAGAGGCGTTGTGTGAGGATACGATTCTGGTATCTGTCATGTACGTCAATAATGAAGTTGGATCTGTACAACCGATCCAGGAGGCTGCAAGTATTGTGAAAGCTTACAATAAGAATATTTTATTCCATGTAGATGCGGTTCAGGGCTTTGGTAAATACCACATTTATCCGAAGAAGCTGAAGGTGGATATGTGTTCCATCAGTGGACACAAGATTCACGGCCCGAAAGGGATTGGAGCTTTGTATATTGGAGAAAACGTAAAGATCCGGCCAATCGTCTATGGAGGAGAGCAGCAGAAGAATATTCGTTCCGGTACGGAAAACGTTCCGGGAATCGCAGGACTTTCTCTTGCGGCGAAGACTATCTATCAGGATCTGGATGCAAAGGTAGAAAAAATGCGTAAACTGAAGCAGCATTTTATTGAAGGCGTAAGTCAGATTGAAAATACGACGATCCATGGACTTTATGATGAGACTTCGGCACCTCATATTATCAGTGTTGGATTCGCGGGAATCCGAAGCGAGGTGCTGCTGCATGCACTGGAAGAAAAGGGAATCTATGTATCTTCCGGGTCCGCATGTTCTTCCAATCATCCGCAGGTCAGCGGTGTGCTAAAAGGAATTGGAGCAAAACAGGAATTTCTGGATGCAACACTCAGGTTCAGTATGTCAGAATTTACAACACTGGAAGAGATTGACTATACATTGGATGCACTATATAATATAGTACCGATGCTTCGAAAATATACCAGACATTAGAATAGAGAGGAATCAAAGGATGAGATTTCATACATTTTTATTAAAATATGGTGAGATAGGAATTAAAGGAAAAAACCGGCACCTGTTTGAGGATGCGCTTGTCAGACAGGTGCGGTATGCACTGAAGGATGTAGATGGAGAATTTCAGGTGCATAAGTCACAGGCGAGAATTTATGTGGATTGTGAAGGGGACTACGATTACGATGATGCAGTCGAACATTTGCAGAAAGTGTTTGGTCTGGTGGGAATCTGCCCGGTAGTCCGTATGGAAGATCAGGGATTTGAACAATTGAAAAAAGATGTAGTTGCTTACATGGATGAGATGTATGAGGATAAGAACTTTACATTTAAGGTGGAATCCAGACGTGCAAAGAAGTCTTATCCGAAGAATTCCATGGAGATCAGCCGTGACCTTGGAGAGGCAATCCTGTATGCTTTCCCGGAGATTAAGGTTGATGTGCATCATCCGGATGTGATGGTCAATATTGAAGTCAGAAACGAGATTTATGTATATTCTCAGATCATTCCGGGAGCAGGAGGAATGCCGGTAGGAACAAATGGAAAAGCGATGCTTTTGTTATCCGGAGGAATTGACAGCCCGGTTGCAGGGTATATGATCTCCAAACGTGGTGTCAGCATTGAAGCAACTTATTTCCATGCTCCGCCGTATACCAGTGAACGTGCGAAACAAAAAGTTGTGGCTCTGGCTAAGACAGTGTCGAAATATTCTGGACCGATCACATTACATGGAGTGAATTTTACAGATATTCAGCTGTACATCTACGCTCAGTGTCCGCATGATGAGCTGACGATCATTATGAGACGTTATATGATGCGGATCGCAGAGCACTTTGCACAGGAAGACGGATGCCTTGGACTGATCACAGGAGAAAGTATCGGTCAGGTGGCAAGTCAGACCATGCAGAGTCTTGCGGCAACAAATGATGTATGTACCATGCCGGTATATCGTCCACTGATTGGATTTGATAAACAGGAGATTGTGGAAGTGTCTGAGAAGATTGATACGTATGAGACATCAATTCAGCCATTTGAGGACTGCTGTACAATCTTTGTGGCAAAACATCCGGTGACAAAACCGAATATTGATGTAATCCGCCGCTCGGAGGAAAAGCTTGCAGAGAAGATTGATGAACTTATGAAACAGGCAATTGAGACGGTAGAGATTATTGAAGTAAAGTAGAAAATCAATAAGAAAAAGGGCTGCTCCTTATATGGCCAGCCCTTTTCTTTCAAAGTATTAATCACACAGATATGGTTTTAACATTTCCATGATCTCATCGATGTTTTCGTCAGCGTGAATGTTCAGGTCAATCGGCTTGGACAGATCTAAGCTGAAGATACCCATGATAGATTTTGCGTCAATGACATATCTGCCTGATACTAAATCAAAATCATAATCAAATTTTGTGATATCGTTTACGAAAGATTTTACTTTGTCAATTGAATTTAAAGAGATTTGTACTGTTTTCATTGGAAATACCCTCCTTGATTTCTTTTCGTGTTCTATAGATATATTAAAAGTCAGGGATATAAAAGTCAAGGAACAAATTGCCAAAGAATTTGTGAAATTTTCGTTAGATGTTACAACAATCTGTATAGAAAGGACTAAAATACATGAAGAAAGTGGCATTACACAATCTCGGATGTAAAGTGAATGCATATGAGACAGAAGCGATGCAGCAGCTTCTGGAAGAACGAGGATATAGGATCGTTCCATTTAAAGAAGAAGCCGATATTTATATCATTAATACCTGTACGGTAACGAATATGGCAGACCGTAAGTCCAGACAGATGCTGCACAGGGCAAGAAAGATGAATCCGGAGGCAGTTGTAGTGGCATGTGGATGCTATGTTCAGGCTAAAAGGGATGAGATAGAGGATGATATTGATATTATTGTCGGTAATAACCGGAAGAAGGATATTGTCTCTATTCTGGAAGCATATGAAGCAGAACATGGAGAAAAAGGACATCAGGAAAAGCAGACAGTGCCATGTACGGAAGTCCTGGATATTGATCATGAGAAGGAATATGAGAATCTGCATCTTAGCAAGGCAGCAGAACACACCAGAGCATATATTAAAGTACAGGATGGATGTAATCAGTTCTGCTCTTATTGTATCATTCCATATGCCAGAGGAAGAGTCAGAAGCAGAAGCCGTGACAGCGTACTTGAGGAAGTAAGAGAACTTGCTGTAAATGGGTATAAAGAAGTTGTGTTGACAGGAATCCATTTAAGCTCTTATGGAGTGGATACAGGAGATGACTTATTAGCTTTGATCAAGGCAATTCATGAAGTAGACGGGATTCAGAGAATCCGTATGGGATCTCTGGAACCAAGGATCATCACGGATACATTTGCAAAAACATTGTCAGAACTCCCAAAGATCTGTCCACATTTTCATCTGTCTCTTCAGAGCGGGTGTGATATGACTTTAAGGCGTATGAACCGCAGATATACATCAGAAGAATACTATGAGAAATGTATGTTACTCCGAAAATATTTCAACAATCCTGCACTCACAACGGATGTGATCGTGGGATTTCCGGGAGAAACAGAGGAGGAGTTTGCACAGTCAAAAGCATTTATTGATAAGGTGAATTTTTATGAAACTCATGTTTTTAAATATTCGAAAAGAGAGGGAACTAAGGCGGCAGTGATGCCTGACCAGGTACCGGAACAGGTAAAGACAGAGCGAAGCGCTGAACTTCTGGAACTTAGCAGAAAAAAGCAGAGTGTATATGAGGATCATCTGATCGGGACAACGCAGGAAGTCCTTTTTGAAGAAGAAACGGTGCATGACGGTGTGAAATTTCAGATCGGCCATACCAGAGAATATGTAAAGATCGGCATGAAAACATCGGAAAAATTATCAAATCAGTTGCTAAATGTAGAAATTGAGAGCCATTTGCAAATAATGCATTGAAATTTCAATTTTAATCATGTAGAATAAATATGAAGTATTTTTGGAGGACGTGAGTATATGAAGGATTTATCAAGCACCCAGTTTTTTCAGGTAGAAAGCGGCCCGCAGATTCAGGCAAAAGATATTCTTGAAATTGTATATAAAGCATTAAGTGAGAAAGGATATAATCCTGTGAACCAGATTGTGGGATATATTATGTCAGGAGACCCGACATATATTACTAGCCACAATGGAGCAAGAAGCCTGATCATGAAGATGGAACGGGACGAATTAGTAGAAGAGATGCTTAAGACGTATATTAAGCATAATGGCTGGGAATAATGAATATGAGAATCATGGGATTGGACTATGGCTCTAAGACTGTAGGTGTGGCAGTCAGTGATCCTCTTGGGATTACTGCTCAGGCGGTAGAGACTATATGCCGTAAGGAAGAGAATAAACTGCGTAAGACGTGTGCACGTATTGAGACGTTGATTGAGGAATATCAGGTGGAAAAGATTGTGCTTGGCCTTCCGAAGCATATGAATAATGATATTGGGGATCGGGCAAAGCGATCAATGGAATTTGGCCAGATGCTTGAAAGAAGAACCGGACTTGAAGTTGTGATGTGGGACGAACGTCTGACAACGGTAGAGGCAGAACGGACTTTGATTGAGAATAAGATAAGGCGAGAAGACCGCAAAAAATACATCGATAAAATTGCGGCAGTTTTTATACTGCAAGGATATTTGGACTCAATATCGAATTCATCAGAATCATTCTAGAGGTGTGCGTATGGAAAAGATAAAATTCATGTCCGAGGAAATGCATGAAGAAGTAGAATTTTATGTATTAGAACAGACAAAGGTAAACGGGGTGTCTTATATCCTGGTTACGGATTCAGAAGAAGATGACGCGGAATGTCTGATATTAAAGGATATTTCCGGCGATCAGTCTGCAGAAAGTGTTTATGAGATTGTGGAAGATGATGTAGAGCTGACAGCAATTTCGAAAGTGTTTGAAGAACTGCTTGAGGATGTTGAGATTGAAAGGTAATTTTTATGTCTATCAGTAAAGAAAAATTCAAGGAAATGCTGAGAGAAAAGGGTCTCAAGGTAACCAATCAGAGGTTACTTGTATTAGAAGTACTCGCAGATCATCAAGATAAACATTTGACTGCAGAAGATATTTATGAACTTGTAAAAGAAGATTATCCGGAGATTGGACTGGCAACAATCTATCGGACAGTACAACTGTTATTAGAAATGCAATTGGTGGATCGTATCAGCCTTGATGACGGATGTGTGCGCTATGAGATCGGAGAATTCTTCGATGGGGAAGAAAGGCACCATCATCATCACCTGATATGCAGAACATGCGGACAGGTATTTCCGTTTAAAAATGACTTGTTGGACGAATTAGAAAGTCATATCGAACAGACAACGGGATTCCATGTGTTAGACCATGAATTAAAATTCTACGGACAGTGTAAAAAATGCCGGAAAAAGGCAAGTACGGAAAAGCACGTGGAGGTGTAAATTTGAAAAAAGAGAATAACGGTAAATTGCGTATCATTCCACTCGGAGGTCTGGAAAAGATCGGAATGAACATTACTGCCTTTGAATATGAAGACAGTATTATTGTTGTGGACTGCGGTCTGTCCTTTCCGGAAGAAGATATGTTGGGAATAGATCTGGTCATTCCTGATGTTTCTTATCTGAAAGAGAATATTCAGAAGGTAAAAGGTTTTGTTATTACGCATGGACATGAAGACCATATCGGAGCGTTGCCTTATGTATTGAGAGAGATGAATCTGCCAATCTATGCGACAAAGCTTACGATGGGTATTATTGAGAAAAAGCTGACGGAGCATAATCTGCTTCGTAGTACCAGAAGAAAAGTAGTGAAACATGGACAGTCTATAAATCTGGGACAGTTCAGGATTGAATTTATTAAGACGAATCACAGTATTCAGGATGCAGCAGCTCTGGCTATTTATTCACCGGCTGGAATTGTAGTTCATACGGGAGATTTTAAGGTGGATTATACACCGGTATATGGAGATGCAATCGATCTCCAGCGTTTTGCGGAGATTGGGAAAAAGGGTGTTCTGGTTTTGATGTCAGACAGTACGAATGCAGAACGTCCGGGATTTACACAGTCTGAACGTACGGTGGGTATTACTTTCGATCATATTTTTGCGGAACATCAGAATACCAGGATTATTATTGCGACATTTGCATCTAATGTAGACCGTGTACAGCAGATTATTAATTCTGCCTGCAAGTATAATCGGAAGGTTGTAGTAGAAGGCCGGAGTATGGTCAATATTATTCAGGTTGCACAGGAATTGGGTTATCTGAATGTTCCGGAAAATACACTCATTGAAATTGATCAGATGAAGAATTATCCTCCGGAGAAGACAGTTTTGATCACAACCGGAAGTCAGGGAGAGTCTATGGCGGCGCTGTCACGTATGGCAGCAGATGTGCATAAGAAAGTTACGATTATGCCGGGCGATACGGTCATTTTTAGTTCAAATCCGATTCCTGGAAATGAAAAATCGGTATCTAAGGTAATCAATGAATTATCTGCAAAAGGTGCAAATGTTATTTTCCAGGATGCACATGTATCAGGGCACGCCTGTCAGGAAGAATTGAAACTGATTTATTCTCTGGTGAAACCGAAATATGCACTTCCGGTGCATGGAGAGTACCGTCATCTGAAGGCAAATGCGGCAATTGCCAGAAACCTTGGTATCCCGAAGGATAACATCTTTATTTTAAAATCCGGGGATGTACTGGAAGTGAGCGATCAGGAAGCAAAGGTAGTGGATAAGATCCATACAGGAGAGATTCTGGTAGATGGTCTTGGTGTTGGTGACGTAGGAAATATTGTTCTCCGCGACAGACAGCATCTGGCGGAAGATGGAATACTGATTGTAGTTCTTACGCTTGAAAAAGGAAGTAATCAGCTTCTTGCGGGACCGGATATTGTATCAAGAGGATTTGTTTATGTCCGTGAATCAGAAAGTCTGATGGAAGAGGCGAGAAATATAGTTACCGATGCAGTTGAAGATTGTCTGAACCATCAGAGAAATGCTGACTGGAGTAAGATTAAACTGGTGATCCGTGATACTATGAATGATTTTATCTGGAAACGTACGAAGAGAAAACCAATGGTATTGCCGATCATTATGGATGTATAAAAGTAGAAACCAGGGACGTAGTATTCGTGCTACGTCCTAATTTGTGAAAATGAGGTGTTTTTTTGATAGTTGATGAGAGAATGGTGACATATATTCATTCCCTGGAAACTCCTGAAAATCCGCTGATTGAAGAGATTGAACAGGAGGCGCTTGATACATTTGTGCCGATTATCCGAAAAGAAACGCAGAGCTTTTTGAAGGTTCTTCTGATGATGAAGAAACCCTTACATGTGCTGGAAGTTGGAACGGCAATAGGGTTTTCTGCAATATTAATGAGTGAATATATTCCGGAAGACGGACATATTACGACAATTGAAAAGTATGAAAAGAGAATTCCGATTGCAAAAGAGAACTTTAAACGGGCGGGGAAGGAAAAGCAGATCTCATTGATTGAGGGAGATGCTCTGGAAGTAATGCAGTCTCTGGAAGGTCCATATGATTTCATTTTTATGGATGCGGCAAAAGGTCAGTATATTCATTATATGCCTGAAGCAATACGTCTTTTGGCATCTGGTGGTATCCTGATATCGGATAATGTATTACAGGATGGAGATATTATTGAATCCAGATATGCGGTAGAACGAAGAAATCGTACGATTCACAGCCGGATGAGAGAATATCTCTATGAATTGAAGCATAATAACGAATTGCAGACTTCCATTCTTCCATTGGGAGATGGGGTAGCATTCAGTGTGAAAAAATAAAGATAGGAGAAGATACGATGAGGAACAGACGTCCGGAACTACTGATCCCGGCCAGCAGCCTGGAAGTGTTGAAGACAGCGGTCATATTTGGTGCTGATGCTGTATATATTGGAGGGGAAGCGTTTGGATTACGCGCGAAAGCGAAGAATTTCTCTGCGGAAGATATGAAAGAAGGAATTGCATTTGCCCATGAACATGGTGTAAGAGTTCATGTTACGGTAAATATTCTGGCTCATAATGATGATCTGGAAGGAGTAAGAGATTATCTGAGTGAATTGAACGAGATAGAACCAGATGCATTGATTATTGCAGACCCGGCTATTTTTGAGATGGCCAAGGACATCTGTCCAGAAATTGAACGTCATATCAGTACACAGGCGAATAATACCAATTATGGCACCTATAATTTCTGGTGGAAGCAAGGGGCAAAGCGTGTGGTATCGGCTCGAGAGTTGTCCTTGAAAGAGATTAAAGAAATTCGGGAGCATATTCCAGAAGAGATGGAGATCGAAAGCTTTATCCACGGGGCAATGTGTATCTCTTATTCAGGAAGATGTCTTCTCAGTAACTACTTTACTGGACGTGACGCAAATCAGGGAGCGTGTACTCATCCGTGCCGCTGGAAATATGCGGTAGTGGAGGAAACAAGACCGGGAGAATATATGCCGGTCTACGAAAATGAGCGGGGCACATATATCTTCAATTCAAAGGATCTGTGTATGATTGAACATATTCCGGAGATGATTGACGCCGGGATTGACAGCTTTAAAATTGAAGGACGTATGAAGACGGCGCTTTATGTTGCAACCGTAGCCAGAACATATCGGAAGGCAATTGATGATTATCTTGAGGATCCGAAAAAGTATAAAGCAAATATGCCGTGGTATCTGGATCAGATCTCTAATTGTACTTACCGTCAGTTTACAACAGGGTTTTATTTTGGAAAACCAAGTGAGGAGAGCCAGATCTATGACAGCAATACGTATATAAAAGAGTATACGTATCTGGGAATCGTCGGTGGTGAAAAAGATGGTTTCTATCGCATTGAGCAGAGAAATAAGTTCTCTGTAGGAGAAGTAATAGAAATTATGAAACCAGACGGACGAAATCTGGAGGTCACGGTAGGAAAAATCCTGGACGAAGAAGGAAACGAGCAAGAAAGCGCACCACATCCCAAACAGGTGTTGTATATTGACCTGGAGGGAAAAGCAGAGATATATGACATTTTAAGAAGAGCAGAAGTAAGTGAATAGACTTGAGACTGTAAGATCATAAAAAATAGATTGCGAGTCAACGCAATCTATTTTTATGATTTTTTAAAATTCTAATTCAGGAATTTCAGAAGAGATAACATCTTCGGATTTTACGGAATCTGATTTTTTGACATAATTTTTAAATACCATACTTCCAACCAGTCCAGCTGCTATTCCACCGGCTACGGCAAAGAGAAGAGCCAGGATTACATTCATTGGTGAATTGAAAGCAAATGGTGCCAGCAGACCTGGAATTGGAGAGGCAGTTCCTGGTGCATTGTTTACAATATGAAAGAATGCTGCGGAAATTCCGGCTAATCCGCCTCCAAAGAAATTGGAACAATAGATTGGAATTGGATTGGATGTTATGATATCAGCCTGAGTCAGAGGTTCTAGCATAACGGCAATGACATGACTCTTATCACCAAGTTTCAGTTTAGAGAATATGATTCCATTTGTAAAAGATCCGCCGACGCAGGCAATGGCTGCAATTCCCATTGGAAGTCCGGTTAATCCGAGCATAGCAGTAAGTGCCATAGAACTGAGAGGGGAAGTACAAATCATTTTTATAATTCCGCCAAGGAGAAAGCCCATAACAATTGGAGACTGATCTGTAGCGGCGCTGATCGTGTTTCCGATACTTCCCATTAGTGCAGTTACGGCTGGGTCAACAGCATAAGCAATGACACGTGCAATCGGAGCGATGATTAATGCACCGCCGATAATATTAATACCTTCGGGGAGCTTCTTTTCGATGATTGGTGCAACTAATCCAATGATATAACCAGCAATAAATCCTGGAAGAATTCCGTATCCGCCGACGGCAACACCTGCAACGACACAGAGAACCGGATTTGCTCCCATACTGATAGGAACAAGGATTGCGGCAGCAACACCACCGAGACTGCCAGAGGTTTCACCGACAGTACGGAAGAAATTGAATCCAAGCAGATCACCAGTGATATATTTGTGAATTGCTTCAACAAGAAATGTTGCGACAGCAGCATTTGCCATACCTGACATAGCCAGCTGACCTTTTGGCATTTTCAGACTGAAAAGAGAAAATCCAGCCAAAGTGATTAATAAAAGTCCTACTCCAGATACAATTGTTAACATATAAATCCCTCACATTCGTTATTATTTTCATTGATAAGTCCGATCTATTATTGATGGAATCAATATATAAGATGAGTTTCAAGAAGTTTCAGATGGTTTCAATTTTAAAATAAAAAAACAGTATCTATTGTTAAAATTGTCACAATTCACAAAAAATAACAATAGATACTGTTGAAATTGACGATAAATAAAAGTCAGCGATTTGTACAATACATAGCAAGAGCATTCAGAAAGTTTTTGATTTTGACATTTCCATGTTTTTCGCTTTTCCCACGAATAAAATCCATTTCTTTTCGGACTTGCTCGAAGTTATATAGTGTACTGGAATACTCTGTAAAGATATCGTTGCTGTAATCTTCCAGACCAAGATGTGCAAGATTAACCAGGCCAGTGCTTGCAGTCCGGCGGATTCTCTGTTCCATAGATTTGGGGGAATCGCTGAACTGGCTGCACAGTTCGTTTAGTGTGATATCTTCAAGCTGGTGGTGATTTTGTACCAGATAATTAACAATTGTGATAATATCTTTGCTTCCAATGTCGCCGATAATACCGAGCCGCTGCAGAATTGTTTTTAATGTGCTGGAAACTTCATCGGACACAGTGGAAGAGACTGCACCGGAGGTAGATGCAGCTGCCTGTGCCGACTGCCGACTCATAGATGAAAAATTCAAAATGTTCTGCATCTGTGCCATCGTGCGTTTTAATGACAGAGATTCACAGACCTGATGTATTACCTTCTCTACCTCAATACTATTAATTGGTTTTTGAATATAGAATTCAATACCGGCTTCATAGGCAGATGCAATCATGTCTTTGGAGGAAACTTGTGACAGCATAATAAAAGCTGTATCATTTAAAAGCTTTTTTGCCTCTGTTACAAACGTAATTCCATCCATTTCAGGCATAAGAAAATCTACTATAATAATGTCTGGATGCAGCATAGTAATATCTTCCAGGGCGGTCTGTCCATTTTCGCTGCTTCCGCAGACGGTGCCAAGCTTTCGATTTGTAATGATCATTTTTAAAATGTTTCGGATGTTTTTATCATCATCAATCAGATAGAATCTCATTTCAGGTCTCCTTTCAGATATTTTAGTGGAATCGTAATGGTAAAGGTGGTCAGCCCTGGGTGAGAGGAGAGTTCAATTCTACCATGAAACTGATTTTCAACCAGATCCTGTACCAGGTTCAGCCCCAGCCCACGGTTAATTTCTCCGGTAGTATAATTGATTTTTGTAGAAAATCCAGTCTTAAATACTTCATCTATATATTCTGGATCAATGCCGGGTCCGTGATCTGTAACGGTGAAAATAAAGCTTTCTTCTCTGGATATCTGGGTAACCTGAAGGAAAACAGATGGAGTATCGGCAGCTTCTAATGCATTGATGAACAAGTTCCGAAAAATAGACATCAGAGCGTAGTGCTGATTCGTGTAAGGATTATCAGTGCAGTGTATTTCCATACGAAGTTCCAGCTTTTGTTCTCTGGCAATCAGAGAGATTGCGTCTTTTAGTAATTCAAGCAGATCTTTCAAGTACATACCATCACTGGTTAACTCTTCATCCAGGGTCTCGGAGATTCCACGCATGATTAAAAGATACTCTTTTTTTATCTCATGAATGTCCCGGGCGACTTTCAGTGCGGAAGAGGTCAGCTCGGGATTGAGACAGGAACCTTTTAATTGTTCGTAAAGCTTGTAAGCTGTACTCATAGTGTCTTCAATTAAAGTAGTGTTTTTTCGCATCCATACGACTTCTCCGTTTAACTTGGAAAAGAGAAGCAGAAGCCTTCGGTAGCGTTCTTCGTGTTCCCGGTCCAGAAGAAACAGGCGATATTGTTCTATTGCAGTCAGGATACACCAGACTATCATTGTGCGAAGAATGGCGATCAGAAGAATGCTGGATTGGGTCTTCAGATGAAAAGCATTCATACCGAGACGGACCAGAAGTTCAGTAAGATTAGCAAAATAATCAATCAGGATCAGTGGAAAAACAGCATGAGTTCTTTCAAGAGCATGATCTTTTAATAGCTTTTTATATAGAAATAAAAGAAGACCGTAGCTGATATAAAATAACGTTTCAGGAAGATATGACCGCACTGTTCCTTTCAGGCTTCCGTTTTGAAACCAGTAGATTATAGTACGGGAGATATATACTCCGGTAGCAGTACAGAATGTGACCGGAAATAACGGGAATGAATCAATCAGGAATAAAAATAAAGGAAGGCAGACAATCGCAAGGGAAATCTTAAAGTCTGCAATAAAAAGATTCATACTGAGCTGTGCAGCCAGTATGATGATGAAACTGTAAAAAATGGTTTTTCCTAGTTCTTTTTTCATGATATATCCCCAATCATCAATAGATTATCTTTACTATACCTTTTTTGGAAGATTTTGTATAGAAAAAAACATGGAAAAGCACAAAAATGTTCGAATTATCATAGACTATATTAAATATGCTAAGAGGTGCTTTCCTTGAAATCATTTCCCCAACCCCTCACAGCAGCAGAAGAAAGATATTATATGCAAAAATATACGGAGGGTGATCTTGAAGCGAAACATATCCTGATTGAACGGAATCTGCGCCTCGTTGCTTATATTGTGAAAAAATATCAGGCATCGCCGGAGGACACAGAGGATCTTTTGTCTATTGGTACGATAGGATTGATAAAAGCAGTAGTTACATTTAATCCAGATAAAAGTGTAAGACTTGCTACTTATGCAGCTAGATGTATTGAAAATGAGATTTTAATGTACCTTCGGGCAAAGAAAAAATCGTCCAGAGAAATTTCACTCTATGAGCCAATTGGAACAGACCGGGAAGGAAATGAAATTCAACTGTTTGATGTTATTGAAACGGATGAGGAAGATGCTCACAGAAAAATGGAGCTTAAAGAGGATATTCAGACTTTGTATCAACGGGTGGAATCTGAATTATCGCCCCGAGAACGGATGGTTCTTAAGATGAGATATGGACTATATAATGAGGATGAATATACACAGCGGGAGATTGCCAGACAATTAGGTATCTCTCGTTCTTATGTTTCGCGGATTGAAAAGAGTGCAATTGAAAAACTGAGAGAGTATTTTTAATGGATTTTCATATAATTTCTGTTGACATTGAAGAAAGATTGGGATAATATAAATTCACATTTCCGAAGGATGAATAATCATATCTCAATCTTTCTTCGGTATTCTTTATGACCAGTTCGGTCAATGTTTTCATATTTATTCTAAAGTTTAATGATAGGAAGGAGCATGTGTATGGCATTCAGCACAGTTTTGTCCGCTGCTATTCAGGGGCTTCACGTAGAAATGATACAGGTAGAGGCAGATGTAAGTAATGGTCTTCCGGCGTTCCATATGGTTGGTTACCTGTCATCGGAAGTAAAAGAAGCTTCGGAAAGGGTACGTACGGCAATGAAGAATTCGGGATTTAAGATTCCGGCAAAAAAGATGGTGATTAATCTTGCGCCGGCAACAGTGAGAAAGAGAGGTGCATCTTTTGATCTTCCTATAGCACTCTCAATTTTGGCTTCGCTGGAGATTATTCCAGGAGAAAAATTAAAAAAAGTGATGGTGATTGGGGAATTAAGCCTGGATGGTAAGGTACGGGAAGTGTCAGGAATACTGCCGATTGTTATAGAGGCAAAGAGACAGGGATGTCATACTTGTATACTGCCTCGGAAAAATGCGATGGAAGGAGCTCTGATTGATGGAATAAGCATACTGGGAGCGGATAATCTGGGGGAAATATGTCAATATCTGAACGGAGTGTTAAGGATAGAACCAGTCGCAGGAAAAAAGTGGGAGGTGGAAAAATCATTTTGGACAAGCGAAATGGATTTTTCCGATATCCAGGGGCAGAAAGCTGTAAAACGTGCGGTGGAAGTGGCTGTATCAGGAGGACATAATTTTTTGATGGTAGGTCCTCCTGGGAGCGGGAAGTCTATGATTGCAAAAAGAATTCCGACAATTTTGCCACCACTATCTATAGAAGAAAGTATGGAGATTACACAAATTTACAGTGTATTGGGAATGGTGGAGGAAGAACATCCGCTAGTCTTGGGCCGTCCTTTTCGAAGTGTTCATCATACGGTGACAAAAGCAGCTTTGATAGGAGGCGGAAGTATTCCAAGACCTGGCGAGATTAGTCTGGCGCATGAAGGTGTCTTATTTGTTTGTGAAACGCTTTGTAGAGGAGTTTGAGAATACATATATCTCTGAAAAACGCCGTATTTACGGGCTTTTTCGGCATTTTCGGGTCTGGTAAAACGTCGAGGATACATACCAAATGCTGTGTTTTACGGGCATAACAAGCCTACTATATGTAGAATGGGGTAAAAATGTAACCACAATATGCAGGAAACGTGCCACGCAGATGTAGAACCGTTTGGCAGAACTCGTAACCGTTTGGCGAAACGGCTAATTATTTGGCGAAAGCAATTTGATAGCAAAAGGAGAATACTATGAAGAATAAGAAAAATAGAAAATTGAAAATATATGGTCAGAGTAACGGATATAACTACAAAGATGTCCCTGCTATTGTGTTAAAGGGTAAATGGCTGGAAGATGCTGGATTTAGAATAAGCGATAGTATTACTGTAGATGTACAAGAAGGAAATATAGTGATAAGTAAATGTTTGTCAGAGTAGTTACTGTGTTAATTATGGATAGTTTCAGAGAATGTATTTATGAAATTTAGAAATTGTAACGATTTAATAATTTTATTGAAAAAACCAAGCTCATAGGTAATACCGTTAAGATATTGTCTACTACACTTGGTTTTCTCTTTTATATTCAGAATTTACAACTTATGTTGTGGAATTATTCTGTCCTGAAAAAGAATTGCGTCACTGAATTCTTTAAACATTCTATAAGTTTTTGTACTACTTCTAAGATTATACCATTCAGAAGAATGAATATTTGGAAAGTAAAGTATAAGGGCGGTAGAAGAATTACAGTAAAGGTAATAATATAATGCAGCCATACCGCAATAAGGGTCTGAGCGTATATATGTCATGCCTACATTGTATACAACTACGCTGTTAATATTTTTGCCGATATGTGGTAATTTGGTATAATTATTCTCAAAAGCAAATGCCGACATAATCTCTACAGAATCAGGTGGAACATCATATTGCTCAGGATTTCGTATTTCATTTTCAGCAAAAGACTCTTGCTCAATATACTGCTGTTTTTGAAAATCTGACGATTTTATAAATTCAGTTAAGCCATTAAATCCGTTTATAGAATAGTACGACAAAAACAGATCCATATATTCCTTAATTCGTTTATCTTTCTGAGGTGTTTTGAGGACTTCATACTGGAAATCTACGGGCCAATTGATTGTTGTTATGGCAGTATTATAGTAATCAGAAACATTTTTAAGCGAATAGAAAAGGCGTAGGTTCATATATCGAGGGCCAGATGTAATCCCGCCGTGTTTATAGGCCGCGTATGGACCAAAGTAAACAACGGGAATACGCTCTTTAGCAGCTGCAACAAGCCTACCAAAACGTTGTCCAACATTATGCCCACTTGGAACTTCAACCGTACGCTCAAGAACAAATATGATGCGATTATTATCTTTCAGAATAATATCTGGGCGGTCATAAATGAGAACTTTGTCAATCCCATATTGCTGCTGTTGACGCTTATTGTTTGGGATTATTTCAATATTGGCATCAGAAAAGCTGGGATGCAGGTTACGAAACCACATACCTTCTTGAAGTGAGTCACAAAATATTTCAAACATAGGAACACCTCCTTATGTTGAATTTTATCACATTTTATGAATTTTGCATATGTATAAAACGAAAAAACATGTTAGAATTTTATTCAACCACGTTGACTTAAAGGCAATGCTATGCTATCATATGACAGCGTAGCATTGCATGGAGGAAAAATATGAAATCAAGAGTAAAAGCATTACGAGCAAAAACAGGTTTGTCTCAGATAAAATTTGCGAAAGTTTTAGGTGTTGCAGTTGCAACATTAAGACGCTGGGAGTCTGGTGATACTTCTCCTTCTCCAATGGCTCTAAATCGTATTGAAGAGTTAGAAGCATTAACGGATGATGATTTAACTAAAGAATGCTCTAAATTGGCCGTTGACGAGGTGGTTTCAATATCAGAGGAAATGTATAAAACTGAATTTCGTTGGAACGGAGTTGAACACAAGGCTGTTTGGATGCCGTATGTTATAAACGGACCAGAGGATCAGTTGAGCTTCTACAAAAAATTAATTTGTATGCAGGAAAATTCTAAAGCAAATATTTCTGATAGGTGTTATTTTGAAAGGCTATCATTATTAAAGTCAGTTGATGGAATTGATACAGCACAATTTCGAATGGAGGCACCCAAACCAACTGCAAAAAGTTGGTCATCCGATTATGGTACACATGGTTTTCACCGATATGTTGGGCGCTTTCCGGCTCATTTGATTAGAGCGTTGATAAATGCGTTTGGTGCTGATGAAAACGATACGATCCTCGATCCTTTTTGTGGGAGTGGAACAACTTTGGTTGAGGCAAGAATGTTGGGGATCAAGGCAAAAGGAATTGAAATATCACCTTTATCTGCAATGATTAGTCGTGTTAAAAGTCAGTTTCCTGATGAAGGTTTGCAAGTAACAGAATTAGTCAGTGATCTTACAATATTCTATATGAATAGATGGGATGAATTTGTTCAAAATCAAGATTTAGATTCTTTTTCGTATGAGGAAATCTTGAAAAGAGAGGGAAACACAATATCTCATTTTGCGAATATTGAAAGATGGTTTACAAAAGAAGCATTGCTAGGTACTTCAATTATTGTTGAATTTATCAGCAATCAAACAGGGTATGTAAAAGATTTTCTAACAATTGCGTTATCTTCAAAAATGAGAAGCATTGGAAATGTTGATGTTGATGTTGTGCGAGCAGAATACAGAAAAACGCCACGTCAAAACGTCGATGTACTGAAATTAGTCAAATCTCAAATTTTAAAAATGTCAAGAGAGATTACTAATACAATTGTTTCGAGTAAAAATATTATTGGAACGCAGAATGATATTGAAGTGATTCAGGGTAGCGTTTTGAATATTAATCTAGGTAGGAATTCGATATCACATATTATTACCTCACCACCTTATGGAGTAGAGTCACTTAGCTACTTACGCACACATTTACTCTCTTTCAGAGCATTAGAGTCAATTTTAGGAGTAGATCCTTATAATTTTGGTGAAGAAGTGATTGGATCTGAGTATTTAGATAAAACTTCTCCTGATATACAGAGATTTAAAGTACAAAATGTGAGTAAAACATATACAGCGTTTTTTGGAGGATTGCTGAAAAAGAAAGTATCTGGAGCAGAAGAAAAGCGTATTCTTATGATGATGAAATTCTTTGAAGATATGTATGAGGTCGTTGCAAAATTTGATGAATGGTTAAAACCTGGTGGACATGTGGCATTTGTAATTGGTAACAAAAAAATTGGAGACGATATTATTCCTACCGATACAATAATTACAGAAATTTTTGAAAGATTTGGATTTGGACTAGATGAATCTATTCCCCACAAATTGAAAACTAATAATAGCAATTCACAGGTTCCTTGGCAAGATAGAATAATTGAAAATGAATTTGTGATGCTTTTTACCAAGGAGTCGCGGAAAAATGAAAATTAATGAAAGTTTTGTGCACGTTGCTATGCGTGAATATTTGAGAAATTCAGGATGGCTGTTGATTGCCGGTGAATTTCCTAATGGTTCAGATGATGAATTAAATGTGTTGAGTATTTCAGATCCTTCAGTCGCAAAAGATAACAGCCCAGATCCTAGAAGACACAGTAATGGCGAGATTGTTCCAGATCTGGTTGCGTATAAAGACGGATGCGTGTTGATCATTGAGGCAAAACCTCGGTATTCTATAGAAGATAAAATGAAATTGTTGGATTTACTGAAAAACAAAAAGGTGAGACTTGTTGATTCATTAAAAAAATTTGTGAGTGGGAAACCACAGTTCTATGGAATTGATTTTACCAAGGCAAAATACATTCCGGTTCTGGCATTTGGTAATTTATCATTTTGTCCTCCTTGTGAAGATGCTGGATTTGGCCATTTATACGTTAAATCTTTATCGGAAGCAAAATTAGTTTTTTTTGAAGGAGTGATATGATGACGGAAGCGGATTTAATAGATAAAATAAATCAAATTGATTGGGAATTTTCTAATTGTGATACACAATACTTGACACATAATATACACAGATATTCAGGGAAATTTATTCCACAAATCGCGGCAACAGCTATTGAGTTATTATCTTCTCCCGGAGACTGTATTTTAGATTCATATATGGGATCCGGAACAACTCTTTTGGAAGCAAAATTAAAAAATAGAAATGCAATAGGTGTTGATATTAATCCTTTAGCGGTATTGATTAGTACGGTAAAAAATACACCTGTCACGCCACTTGATATTCTTGAACTTGATTCAGTTGTTGTACCGTTTGTTAATGGTTTACTATCTGATGGACAGCTTTCGTTTGTTACTCCAACACTTGATAAAGCATTTTGTTTAGCTGAATACAATGACAATCTTTGGAGACTGGAAGACGCATGGAATAAGAAATGGTATCAGGAAGATGTACTGCAACAATTAGTAGAAATATATAGTTGTATTATATCCTTAAAAAATAAAAAGGCCATGAATATTGCTCTTGTTGCATTTAGTGACATTTTACGAAAATCTAGTAATGCAAGTAGTAAGTATCCGAATGTAATGTATGATAAAAATACTAAAAAAAAGCCACTTCCGGCAAAATCATTTTTGGATTCACTTATGCATGTTAAAGAAGCAGTAATTCAAATGTCTGAGGCAGTAGCTGGACATTCGGGTAATATTGATATTATGATGCAGAATAACTTAAACCTTGAATTAATGGATAATTCTGTAGATGCAATTATCACACATCCTCCATATATTGCGGCTGTACCATATGCGGAATACGGATGCTTAAGTTTGAATTGGTTAGGATATGACAGTAAAGAGCTTGATTTACAATTAACTGGAGGAAAGCGCCATTCAAAAAAGGTAGTATCGCGTTTTGAAGACGATTATGAAAAGTACTTTATTGAAAGTTATAGAGTATTGAAACCGAATGGTTATATGTTTCTAATGGTTGGAAATCCTACAGCGCATGGTGAAAGAGTTGACTTAAATCAAATGACGGTTGACTTAGCTATAAAAGCTGGATTCAAGCATATTTCTACCGCAATTCGTCAAGGACAAAATCGTCGTGGTAATAAAATGGGAGAAGAATATTTGATATTCGTTCAAAAGAATGGGTGATAATAATTGCATATAAAAGAAAATAGTGGAGTGCTTTTGATTGAACAAAGGCACTCCACTATTTTCTTTTTATGCATAGTTAACCTAGCCTAGATTGAGTTATATCTCTTGCCTCGCTGATTGTGTCACAGGTTAGAAGTGTATCAAGCATCGCCCACACACGACCATTTCTGAAAATCTTTCCGGTTTTGACGGTTTTGTTAGGTATGATTGCCGGTCCTAGTTTGTAAACATAGCAGTCAACATCCCAGACTTCATCCGGCATCTCAGGAATTTCATCGTGCATATTGCGGGTTACGGTGTAACTCTCGATATGGTGGATGGACTGAAGTTGTCCATAGTAACGGAAGGCTATGTAGTTAGGTGGCTCTTTTGGCCAACCGTTTCCTCCAACCGGACAGAAGTATTTGTTGTGAGTTTTTACGATGTCGATCCAGCTTATACTGCAGCGGTCTGGACACTGCGTGCCAAGAGAAACGACATAGACCATATTGGAATCAAGTTTTTGCATAGTCATAAGTCCTTTCAGATATTCGCAGAATTCCCGAAGGAGATGTTTCTGCTCGTTATTGGATGATGCGCAAGATGCCTGAGCCATTTGAAACACCTCATGATAGGAGAGGTGTGAGACTGGGATTTCATTTATAATTTTGAATGGCAGATGGATCTGAGCATAAGTTTGTGTGCACTCAGATAGGGATACAATGTGCTTGTGAGCATAATTGGTCTTAGTGAAATCGTCACGAGTTGAGTATCGTGTCAACTGGTCGGCACTAGGCAAAAGCCAGCCACGCTTGGCTTCAAAAATAATATGGAAATTTTTATGGTCGGTTACTTCGATATCAGTGATACCAGTGATAGCATCATAACGCTGGTTCATGATTGTTACATTATCTACTGTAGGGACAAAGCCCGAAACAGATGTTACGACTGCTTTGAGAAATTCTGGGCATTTGGTTAAGGCCCATGACATACTCAAAGTAATATCGTTTTCTTTATCCCCCAATAGTTGAAAAATGCTATGTATTTCACGACCGTATGATTCTAAGGTTGTCACGATTAAATCCTTTCTGTGGGGCGAATGCCCGACGTTTCTTTATTCTGTTCCAGTTGTCGTGCTTCTTGCATCCAGAATTTGAATTCCCATCGAAGCGGAGAATACCCACGGATTTTGGAACGCAACTCCAACTGATATGCCATGTACTGATTGCTATAGTCATCCCATCTGCTCCATGCAGTGGTTGGTGGTTTTATGCCCAGTTCCTTTTTAGCCACACTGAAAACATAGTTATCGATAGGCACGTGAAGATACTGAAAAAGACTGTTAAAAGTGTATCCCCCATTTACATACAGATATTTCATTGTCATATTAAGCCATTTCTGGGCTTGCCCATAATGAAACTCAATCCCGGCTTCTCTGTAGTACGTACGGATTTCTTGACAGATACGATAGTGCCAAGAGTCATAGTCACATTGGTTTTCAACCCCAGCTTCTACAAAAGATGGAATTTCCTTCTTGAAAAGGAGCATTACCGAATGCCGTAAGGAATCTCTTTTCTCTTGGGGCATTTTGTTAAAGCGGATTGTGCGATTTAAATCAAGGTAGGCACGGTCACTGGCCGCCGCTATCGGGTCTGAGGTTGCCCCAAAATAAATAACCTTGTAAAAATCAAGGATGTCTTTATCCACACTTATATATTCAATTTGATCCAAGTAAATCCCTCCTTTATGCTACTCGTCGTTCTACGAACCACCGACCGAGGTTGTTGCCAGTGAGAGAGCAACTTCGTTCAAAAAACAGATAGCTTTGCTTTCCCTTGACCCAAATTGTGTAGCGGTCACCTTGACCTCCGGCTTTCATGGCGGCAGCCTGTCTTATGTCGGTAACACGGTCGATTTCAAAAATCTGTCCATCTTCCCAGGTAAGATTGATGGGGATCAGAAAACCATCGCTGTCGAACTTGGCGGTCACATCCACGTAAACTTTAATATTCATCAATAACCTCCGTTTCTACATCCTTTAGGAAGTTGGAATTTGCCATCAGCGGCGGGTCAATCAGTTTATATCCATTTCGTTTCATCAAACGGAATTTGAAATCTAATAGTTCCGGTGGGACACGGAGTAAGGATGCAGCTCCAAAGAACGAAATGTCATCATTCAGTTTTTCCAGAACATCATTATCGTCCATGAGAAATTCAGCTGCGAATATGTTCGCTTCATATTCCATTGAAGAGGCACTG
>JALEKG010000042.1 GCA_022769185.1 Dorea sp.
ATGATGGATAATCCGCAATATGCGCAAAAAGCTATTGAGAAGATTACTATGTATTCGGAAAATGGCTATTGGTATGGAGATACTTTTCTTTTTTCCCTGGAAACAACTGAAACTCCGCTGAACACCAAAAATATCGAAGAAATCTTACATAAATTTATAATCTCATGAAAAAATCACGCTACCACACTCTTTTTCCATCGTGTGGCAGCGTCTGAGATCTTTTCTTTATGCCTCTTTTTCTTGCAGGAACTTTTCTGGCAGTGTCACATGGAAGTCTTTGGCCAGATCGCGGAAATTCTGTGGCTCGATGGTCTGCAGTTTTGTTGGTCTCATAGACATCACTTTCACCAGAATCTCTGCGGATTTTTCTACCGTATGCATCAGTCCGAAGGTCAGATCGAAATCTTCTCCGGAGCAGAACATGCCGTGATGTGCCCAGATAGCTACATCGTATTGTTTCATCAGTTCACTGGTCGCAACTGCAATGTCTCTTCCGCCTGGAACCATCCAGCCTACGACACCGATTCCATCCGGGAATACGACCGGGCATTCTGTTGCCATTTCCCAGAGTTCTCTGGTAAATACTTCATCTTTTAACGGAAGTACAAAGGTGAGTGCGATCACATTGGTCGGGTGCGCATGATAGATGACTCTGTGCTTTCCTCCGGTAATCTCTTTTTTCACTTCATGGTTCATCAGATGGCTCGGAAGCTCACTGGTCGGTCTGCCGCCATTTACCAGTCCCCAGCGGATGCGGTAATTTTCTCCCTTTTCATCCAACTCAATGATGCATGCGGAATCTGCCGGATCCAGAATTACGTTGCGGAAATATTTGCCACTTCCTGTTACCATAAAATACTCTCCGGCAAGTTTCGGAACGCTGGTATCGATCTCTTTCCATTCGCCTTCCTGTGTGAAAAAGCTCTTCACTTCCTCTACTTCTTCCGGTTTCATGCGATAGGACAGATTGCCGCCATTCCTCTCATGCCATCCCTGCTCCCATCCATCGTTACACATACGGATAAATCCCTGAACGAATTTTACATCTAATATACTCATATCTATCTTCCTTTCTTATAATAAACCTGCACATTAATCTTTCTTCTATTCACTTGCACTGTGCCATTGGTGTACAGCTTGTGGAGACTAGCCACGTTTGCTGAGTACTTCATCCTCATATTTCTTTACTTCTTCATACCAGTCTTCACGTACCGGAACGCCATTGCTCTCGCAGAAGTAATCCCACACATCTCCGAACGGATAAGTCTTTACTTCTTCCTGAAGCATCAGAACCTCTGTCAGTCTGCCTTCCTCCTGAAGTGCTGCCAGTTTTTCATTCGGGCTGAGAAGTGCATACAGAAGCGCCTTCTGGAAGTTTCTCATTCCAATCGTCCATGCAGCGATACGATTAATACTTGCATCGAAAAAATCCAGGCCAAATTTCACACGGTCAAGTGCATTGTTTCTTACGATCTCCTTGGCAATTTCTTTCGTCTCATCATCAAAAAGTACTACATGGTCAGAATCCCAGCGGACCGGACGGGTCACATGAAGCGCGATCTGATCGAAGAATAATAACATGGAAGAGATCTTGTCGGATACGACCTCTGTCGGGTGATAATGTCCATTGTCCATCAGTGGCAGGATTCCTCTGGATGCTGCATAGTTGATGGTAAATTCAGAAGATCCTACAGTATAAGATTCCATTCCGATTCCGAATACCTTGGACTCCAGGCAGACCAGTACCTTTTCTTTGTCATAAGGAATGCTTAAGATCTGATCCAGAGAATCTTTAAAACGAGCTCTCGGTGCCATTCTGTCTGCCGGAATGTCTTTATAACCATCCGGGATCCAGATATTCATAACACATGGCTGTCCCAGTTCTTCTGCAAAATACTGGGAAATGCGGATACATGCCTGGCAGTGGCGGATCCAGAAATCACGCACTTCTTTATCCGGATGTGACAGACTTAAGTTATCTTTTACCATATCATGGGAGAAGATGGTCGGATTAAAGTCCAGTCCCATTCCTCTTTCCTTGGCAAATTCGACCCATTTTCTGAAATGCTTTGGCTCCAGGGCGTCGCGGTCTGCAAATTCTCCGTCCTCAAAAATCGCATAATTTGCATGAAGGTTTAATTTATGCTTTCCAGGTACCAGACTTAAAACCTTGTCGATGTCTGCCATCAGTTCTTCCGGCGTTCTTGCTTTTCCCGGATAATTTCCTGTGGTCTGGATTCCTCCGGTCAGAGGGCCTTCATGGTCAAATCCAGTTACATCATCTCCCTGCCAGCAATGCATGGAAATAGGGATATTTTTCAGAGTTTCCACTGCCTTTTCTGCATCTACCCCAAGCTTTGCATAAAGTTCTTTTGCTGCTCCAAAACGTTCTGTTGTTGTCATTGTTTTTGCTCCTTTCATCTTACATTTTTTATTTATTTTCTGGTCTGTATGTTTTAATATCAAATGATTCGTAAACGCATTTTCTTGCTTCCGCAAGATCTGCCAGTTCTTTGCCCTTAATCATCTGGGCCATCAGATTACCGATCGCAGTTGCCTCTCCCGGCCCTGCATACACGATTTTCTGAGTCTGCTGCGCCGTCAGCCGGTTCAGATATCCGGCATTGGCTCCACCGCCGATCACATGGATACTGGTGTATTGCTTCTTCTGACTCTGTTCCATCTTCCGGATCGTCTCACCATAACATTTTGCAAGACTCTGATAGATCACAGCAGCGATCTCTCCGGTCGTCTCCGGAACTTTCTGTCCTGTCCTCCGGCAATATTCCTGAACCTCTCTGGTCATATTTTCCGGTGCCAGGAAGCAGTCATCATTCACATCCACACGGGACGGAAAATCACTACATTTCTCTGCCATCTCACATAATTCTGCAAACGAATACGCATCCTTCAGCTCGTGGCGCACGGACTGGATCATCCAGAGTCCCATAATGTTTTTCAAATAGCGGAATCTGTGATCGTATCCCCCCTCGTTGGTGAAATTCGCCTGCCTGCTCTCTTCATCACACTGTGCCGTCTCTTTCTCGATTCCCATCAGGGACCAGGTTCCGGAGCTGATATAGATCGCATCTTCTTCTCTTGCCGGCATTGCCATCACGGCTGATGCGGTATCATGGCTTGCGCAAAGCACTACTTTACAATTGAAGCCAACCTCTGTCTGAATCTCTTCCGTCAGATCACCGACCTCTGTTCCCGGCATCTGAAGCGGCAGAAACATTTCTTTCGGATATCCTAATCTTTCAATCAGTTCCAGATCCCACTGACCGGAAACCGGATCCACCAGCTGCGTAGAAGTTCCATTGGTATATTCTGATACTTTATTTCCGGTCAGTAAAAACTGGAAATAATCTGGAAGCATCAGATACGTCTTCGCCTTTGTAAGATTCTCCGGTGTATTAGTTTTCACTGCCATCAGCTGATAGATGGTGTTAAAGATCTGCTTCTGGATTCCGGTTCTCTGGTAAAGCTCTTTCTCTGGAATGATCTCATAGACCTTCTGATCCATCCCTGTTGTTCTGCCATCCCGATATCCAAATGTATCTCCTAAGATCTGATCCTGTTCATCAAGCAGCACATAATCCACTGCCCAAGTATCAATGGACATGCTGACCGGGATCTTATCTAACTCTTTACAGCGCTTCATTCCATTTACGATCTCCTGAAACAGTCTTTTCGTATCCCAGAGCAGTTTCCCGTCCTCATTTGTCATTCCATTTTCAAATCGGTAGATTTCCTCCAGCGTAAGTTTTCCGTTCTCTATCGTTCCAAGCATATGTCGTCCACTGGATGCCCCGATATCCACCGCCAGATAATATTTCCCCATATCGGTTCCTCCTTGTCTTGTTTTGATCTATCTGTATCATATCTGATTTTTTTCTAGATTTTTAGGACGTTTTCTCAAAATAAAAGGGACCTTATTTGCAGAAATATGCTATACTTTTTACAGGGATCACAACACGCAGAATGATTGTACAGGAGGTACTTTATGAGACAGGAATTACTGGACCGTCTGAAACAGATAACCGCCGAAGAACAGGCGATTCTGGATGGGCACACCGATATTCAGAAAGAACTGTATACGTCAAGAAAGGACTTTATTATTGACAGTCAGAAGTTATTGGAAAAGGGACACCTGATTGAGATCCGTCCC
>JALEKG010000068.1 GCA_022769185.1 Dorea sp.
ATATTTACTTTCCAGAGCCTGTGCGACTGTTGCAGCCATATCAGCAAAACCTTGTCGCGTATGCAGATTCACACCTGACCGGATTCGGCTGCCATAACACAGGCACGGCACATATTCTCTGGTATGGTCAGTTCCGGAAAATCCCGGATCACATCCGTGGTCTGCTGTGATCATCAACATATCATCCTCCTGCATCTGTTCCAGAAACATTCCAAGCTGTGCATCAAACCGATTCAAAGCATCCGTATATCCTTCGATATTTCTCCTGTGCCCATAGACCATATCAAAATCCACCAGATTCACATAACACAGTCCTTCAAACTCTGTCTTCTGAATCTCCAGCACTCTTTCCATATTTTTCTCATTTCCCTGATTTGGATAAGTCGTGGTAATTCCTCGTCCGGCAAAGATATCATAGATCTTTCCGACTCCGATGACTTCTTTTCCTTCCTTCGCTAATGCATCCAATACTGTTTCTTTCGTTGGCTCCAGAGAAAAGTCATGCCGGCGGACAGTCCGTTCATAATCCGGCCATGTTCCGATAAACGGACGTGCGATCACTCTTCCGACTCCCAGATCTCCCTGGAGCATTTCCCTTGCAATTTTACAATATTCATACAATGTATCTACCGGAATGACATCCTCATGCGCAGCAATCTGGAACACGCTGTCCGCAGAGGTATATACGATCAGTGCCCCCGTCTTCTCATGCTCCTGTCCGTAATCCCGGATCACTTCGGATCCTGAATAAGGACAGTTGCAAAGCAATGCTCTGCCCGTTCTTTTCGAAAATTCCTGCATGAACACTTCCGGAAATCCATTTGGGAACACCGGGAAAGGTTTTTCTGTTACAATTCCTGCCATTTCCCAGTGTCCCGTTGTTGTGTCTTTTCCCTTCGACTTTTCTTCCAGTCTTACAAAACTTCCCTGTGGTATCCTCTGACTTCCGGCATAATCCATTCCATCAATCTGATAGATTCCAATTCTTTCCATATTCGGAATCCTCAATCTGCCGCTGTCAAAACAACTTTTCCATGTATTGCATCCTGCATCCCCAAAATCAGCCGCATCCTCGGCAGCTCCGATTCCTGCACTGTCTAACACGATCCAAAATACACGTTTCATAGCTTTCATCCCCCTTTAAAATGCTCCTTTTTTCTTCTCCATCGCAAAGCACATCAGAAAGAATATAATTCCATATATCGTTGTGATCGGAGTCGCAAATCCGACCATCATCAGCGATGTATCCGGAAGCCTTGACATGAAAATGGATACCGGAATACGGATACAAAAGGCTGAACTGATTCCCTGTATCATAACAGGCAGGCTTTTTCCTGATCCATTAAAATATCCAATGCTGCTGAACAGAATACATGTCAGGATACAATCTCCAGAAAAACCTTTCAGATAATCTGCACTTTGTGCAATAACCTCTGCATCACTGGTAAAGACAGAGGATATCAGCGAACCTCCAAAGAAACCAATGCAGAAGATTACAATTCCCACTGTGCATCCTGTAACCATGGCCGTAAAGAATCCCTTCTTTGCCCTTACTTTCTGTCCTGCACCAATATTCTGAGCTACAAACGCAGATACACTCTGCATTACGGCAGACGGCACCAGCATAATAAATGAGACCAGTTTCTGCGCCACTCCATACCCTGCTGACGGCATCAAGCCCATATGGTTGATAATAGAGTTAATCACCAGAAATGAAATCTGCACCATCGTCTCCTGCACAGCGATCGGTACTCCTATATTCAAAATCTTTTTTAATTCTGCCGGATAAACTCTGCATTGCTCTTTTGAAAATTCAATTGGCATCTTCTGCTTTCTCAAAACAAACAGAGAAACAATGACGGATACCAACTGAGCCATAATCGTCGCCAGAGCTGCTCCTGCTACATCCATCTTAAATAAACCTACAAATAAAAAGTCGCCTACAATATTTACCACACAGGCAATCCCAACAAAGATCAGAGGAAGATTCGCATTTCCCACACCTCTTAAAATACTGCTAATAACATTATATGCAATAATAACCAGTATGCCCGCAGAACAGATCCTAATATACAGAACGGCTTTGTCAAACGATTCTGCCGGTGCCTGGAGAATACCCACAATATTTCCTGCAAAGATCTCAAGAAGCGCCGTCATAACTATCCCGATCACTGCAAACATAATGATCGTTGTCCCAACTGCATTTCCGGCTGCCTTAGGCTTCCTCTCCCCGATATGCTGACCAATCATAACCGTTGATCCCATTGCCAGACTTGTAATAACAAATGTAATCATCTGCATAAATGAACTGCCCATTCCAACCGCCGAAATACTGGATGCATCTCCAAACCATCCAACTACCAGCAGATCCACTGCACCATACGCCGCCTGCAATATCAAAGCCCCAAGAACAGGAACAGCAAAACGAATCAATGAACCAAATACCGACCCTTCCGTAAATGATATTTCTTTCTTACTTTTTTCTGCCATAAATCAAATCCATCTCCTGTAATTCATATACTCTTATAAATTGTACTCCAAAGTAAAAAAACGTGCAATCACACGTCCACATGGAATCACACGTTTTTATACGGTTCAAGTTCAATCAATTAATCCAGATAATTTCCTACCGGTGAAGTATTATACTGTTTTTTAATCTCTATAATGACAGATCCGTCCAGCTGTGTCTCTTCGGACAGAATTTTATATTTGGTTCCCTGTCGGTCCAGGCCTGCCTTATACTTCTTTACTTCTTCCTGTACCAGTCTGAGAGCATATTCTCTTTCAGCATCCTCTTTCAGCTGGAAATGTAATGTCTGTGTAATACATGCCGCTTTGACTCTTTTCATCGTATATAACCTTCCTTCTTATAATTTATATCAACGCTTTTCCTGCGCTAACATACTTTTGTTCATCCGTTTCCTGCACTAAGCCGTATTCCTTCTTAAGGTTCAAAAGTTTCTGGAAGGTATATGAATCCAGACTGCCACATTTCTCATTATTCATGAAATTAGCACAACTTATAATCTTATCGATATTGTCTGC
>JALEKG010000076.1 GCA_022769185.1 Dorea sp.
TGCAGGCCAGAAACGGGAGCTGTCCGGTGTCAGCATCTCATCACCAAGTACAATATTGCCATCTTCATCCAGACCAAATTCAAACTTGGTATCTGCAATGATGATACCGCGGCTCAGTGCGTAATCAGCACATTTTTTATATAGAGCGATCGTATAGTCTCGAAGCTTGGTAGCGTATTCTTCACCTTTTCCAGGGAAATATTTTTCCAGGTGTGCAATACTCTGCTCGTAGGAGATGTTTTCATCATGATCACCGATCTCAGCCTTCGTAGAAGGGGTGTAGATTGGTTCCGGAAGTTTATCGGATTCTTTTAAACCTTCTGGAAGCTTGATGCCGCATACGGTTCCATTCTCTTTGTAGCTTGCCCAGCCACTTCCAGTAATATAACCGCGGACGATGCATTCGATCGGAAGCATGTTCAGCTTTTTACACATCATGCTGTTTCCGTCAAACTGTGGCTGTTGGAAGAATTCTGGCATGTCTTTTACATCAGCAGAAATCATGTGGTTCGGAAGAATATCTTTTGTCAGATCGAACCAGAATTTTGACATCTGGGTCAGAACTGTTCCTTTTTTTGTGACAACATTTTTTAAAATTACATCAAAGCAGCTGATACGGTCAGTAGCAACCATAATCAGGCTGTCGCCGTTATCATAGATTTCACGGACTTTGCCTTCTTTTATTGGTTTCATCTTAAATACCTCGCTATATTATAAATTGATTGAAATAGATCCTACCTAATAGCTAAACAGATTTTGCAGGAAAAAACAATACTATTTTTGAAATTTATAGAAATTTTTTTCGTAAAAAGGAGAAATTTGTTGTTTTATCTACTTGTAAATGTTATTGTTAACATGTTGAGGTGAAACATATATTAGGAGGAAATCATGAATTACGTGAATATTATAATTCCTTTTGTCGGTGGACTTGGAATGTTTATCTACGGCATGCAGATTATGGCACAGGGGCTGGAAAATGCAGCAGGAAATAAAATGAAGACCCTACTGGAAGTGTTGACGAAAAATAAATTGATGGGTGTTCTTCTGGGGGCGGCAATTACTGCTGTGATTCAGAGTTCATCCGCAACTACAGTCATGGTTGTTGGTTTTGTAAATGCAGGAATTATGAACCTGACACAGGCTATGGGTGTGATCATGGGAGCTAACGTTGGTACGACGGTGACAGGATGGCTGGTATCTTCTGTGGAGTGGGCTAAGTTCTTGAGTCCATCTATGCTTGCGCCGATTGCAGTCATGCTTGGTGTGATCATTATGCTGACAGGGAAGAGACGTTCTACGAAAGATATATCCAGCATTGTAGTAGGATTCGGTCTTTTATTTATCGGTATCACGACCATGTCCTCTGCAGTAGAGCCACTGAAAGATGTACCAGCTTTCTGTAATCTTTTTGTAACACTGGGACATAACCCGATTCTTGGAATCTTAACAGGTGCACTGGTAACTGGAATTATCCAGAGTTCATCTGCATCCGTCGGTATTCTGCAGAGTCTTGCGGCAGCAGGTTTGATTCCGTTCCGTGCGGCAATCTATATTATCATGGGACAAAATATCGGTACTTGTATCACGGCGATTATGTCAAGTTTAGGCGCAAAGAAAAATGCAAAGACCGCAGCATTGATGCATCTGCTGTTCAATGTAATTGGTACAGTATTATTCAGCGTGATTGCAATCATATATTTTGAGATCATCAATCCAACCGCAGGATTGGGAAGCATTACACAGACGCAGATCAGTACGGTGCATACAATATTTAATATCGGAACAACAGTCCTTCTGTTCCCGGCATCGAACTGGATCGTCAAACTGGCGAAGAAGATTGGACGTGTTGATGAAGCAGAACAGGATAAGGGTGTAGTCCTTCTGGATGACCGTATCCTTCAGACACCTGGTATTGCACTTCAGTCTACGATCAAAGAATTAATCCGTATGGGAGAAATTGTAAAAGATTCTCTGGAAATTGCAAGAAATGTATTGTTTACCTTAAAAGAAGAAGATATTCAATTCCTAAAAGAAGAAGAAAGTACAGTGGATAATCTGAGCGCAGGAATTACAGAATATGCGATTAAGCTTAGTTCCCTGCAGATCAGTGAAAAAGAACATCAGGAAGTATCACATATCCTGCAGCTTGTTTCCGATATAGAGCGTATCAGTGATTACTGTGAAAACATTTCCGAATTCGCAGAGACCTTATATGAGAAAAAAGTCAGCTTCTCAGAAGTGGGAAAAGAACAATTACAAGAAATGCTTGATGTCTGCATCGACAGTTATAAATATGCATTAGAATCATATGAAAAACAAAGCAAAGAAATCGCACTGAAAGTAATCGAAAAAGAAACCCAGGCAGATGATCTGGAAATCACACTTAGAAGCAAACATATCAAACGACTGGCAAACAACCAGTGCAATACAGAAGCCGGAATTGTGTTCCTCGATACATTGGTATGTCTGGAACGTATTTCCGACCATGCAAGAAATATTGCAGAAGAAGTCTTAGAAAAAAATAAATAATTAATTGGGGACGGAGGATTTTTAAAAATCCTCCGTCCCCAATTAATGAAAGCCCTGTCCCTTTTGGACTTGGAAGGGGCTAAAAATGTGATTTATCCACAACGCGTAGGGGATAACCCCGAATTTCTTGTGGAAAACTATGTGGAAAGGCTGTGGATTGTATGAGGAAAAAATTTAGATATATTATTGGGATTGTTTTGTTGATGCTCTGTCTTTTGACGGGGTGTGAAAGTCAGGAGTCTTTGCAGGAAGAATCTTCTTCGGATCAGAGTCAGGTGCAGCAGGAGATGCAGGTTTCGGTAGAGGAATCAGGCGAGTATACGTCGAAGGATGAGGTTGCAGCGTATTTGAATGAATTCGGGCATCTGCCTGATAACTTCATTACGAAGAAGGAAGCGCAGGCTCTTGGATGGGAAAGTAAGGAAGGTAATTTGGACGAGGTGGCTCCGGGCAAGAGTATTGGCGGTGATTATTTTGGAAATTATGAAGAAGTGCTGCCGGATGCGGAAGGACGAACCTACCATGAATGTGATATTGATTATGAAGGCGGATTCCGAAATGCAAAACGGATCGTTTATTCGGACGATGGATTGATCTATTATACCGAAGACCACTACGAGACCTTTGAATTATTGTATGGTGAGGAATAGAAAATGAGAGTGATACTGGATGCCAGCAGGATGGAGAACAGAGAGGATACATTTGTATATCTGAAGGAACAGTTTCAGCTACCGGAATACTTTGGCAACAATCTGGACGCGCTGTATGACTGTCTGACAGAGCTTACGGATACGGTTGTTGTGATTGAAGGTGAAGAACAGGCGGGAGCGTGGTATAAAAAAGTCAGGAGAGTACTTTTTGATGCCTGTAGTAAAAATGAGGAATTGATCATAGAACATCTAGAATAAAAATAAGAAACAACAGAATAAGCGTCATTACAGACCGATGGTTTTCAAAAAAGGAAGCCATCGGTTTTTAAAAAGTGTGATATTAATCCTCTGTTTGTGTATTATGATTGCACTTACTGTTTTTTTGATACGGAAGGCAGAGGAGCATAATCGGGAAACCGGTGAGCTGCAATTTTATTAATTGCCAGGAAGAACAGTATCTTCCTGGCTTCAGAAACTAAGAAAATGTATGATTTTGTCCCAGTACGATTCTAGTATATCAGTGTCGGAATTAAATATTTCATGCCTGGTATTTGGCATACGGACACATTGGACAAAGGGAACTGTGCCGGTGCCGATCAGAACCGGTTTGTTCTTCCTGTTTAATTTTGCAGCAAACCGCTGCTGTTCTTTTTCGGATACAAATGCATCCTGTTCTGCCTGAAAGAGTAATATCGGTGTCTGTATCTGTTTCCAGGCTTTTGTCTGCAGGAAATGATTCAGCCGCATGGCCTCATGCAGCCATCCAAAGGAAGCGCCACTCATATGAAACAGAGGCTCTTGGTCTCTGATTTCATTATAATAGGAAAAACGGACTTCTGAAAGAGAGGCACTACTTTCAAAAGATTCTTTCCCCTGATACGGCTGCTGTCCGATCACGTAGGTTTCTGACTTCCCAATCCTGCAGCATACAGATGAGATCAGACATGCCACAAGCCATGGGACATTTCCTGTGGAAGGACGTATCATAGGAGAGGAAAGGATGATCCGGCGAAATTGCCGGGGATTAACGGCAGCAGCTGCTGCTGCGATTCCTCCACCCATGGAGTGGCCATACAAATACAGAGGCAGCCGGGGATGGCTTTTTTGGGCAAATCGTGCTGTGAATAACAGATCCTGCACGTATCGTTCATAGCGGTCGATATGTACCAGAGACGGGTCCTTGACAAATCGATAACTTCTGCCGTGTCCACAGTGGTCAATGATATATGTATGAAATCCTGCATTTACAAAATAGTAAGCCATCTCACGGTATTTATCGGATGTTTCTGTAAAACCGTGTGAAATCAGAATAATTCCTTTGGGCGAATCTGCTGTGTACCTGACGCTGTATATTTTTCTTCCTGGCTCCCTTTCCAGATAGAACGTTTCCATTCTTTGGTTTAAGTATGGAGAAACAATACGGTTCATCTGTTCTGCATATTGAGTATCTGATAATATTATGGACTTTTTCATGATATTACTCCTGAATCTTATCTAATATTTTACGCTCGTTATAGAAGATGAAAATGAATCCACCAATGAAGCAAAGTGCGGCTGCCAGAAATGCTGCGATGCGGTATCCCATTCCGGTACCGGAGCCGATCGTGGAGACTGCGGTAAACAGGAGCATTGCAAGGCTCTGTCCCAGCTTGAAAGCAAAAGTTCTGGCAGCATAAAACATACCTTCCCGGTTGTTCCCGGTATCGATGGCATCACTCTGGGCAACATCAGCAACCACAGCCTGTGGCAGGATGCCGAAAATTGCCATGGGAAGTGCGGCAACGATTGTGAGAATCAGCCCCTGAATTACTGGTGAGAGTCCAGGGATATTTCCGAGAAATCCGGAATAAAAATAAGCCGCGCAGAACATTACGAAAGCAAAAAGAATTAATCTTTTCTTACCGATTTTTGGGGTAAGTTTATTGATTGGCACATAGAAGATCAGTGACAGTGCCGTCATACCGATGAAATATATGGTGGTCATATTTTCGGAAAGTTTCAGTAAGCTTGTCACAAAGAACGGAAGGCCTGTCTGGAACATCGTAATTGCAATCCAGTAAAAAATATCAGATCCGACAAATTTACGAAATTCAGCATTCTTGAAGGTTGATGTCAATGAACGGAATGCGGAATCTTTTGTAGGGACAGTATTTACATAGTCTTTTTCTTTGATTGTCAGAACAGGAATCAGCATACAGATAAAAGCAATCACTGCTATGATCGTAAATGTGATCCGAATTGCATTGATTCTGCCAAATGCAGGGACAAAAAGCGCCCAGATGGATGGTGCTAAATATGCAACGGCGGTTCCTGCGATAAAAGTAAATGAAATGACTGTGGAAATATTCAGTCTTTCCTGCTGTGTATGTCCTAATTCCGGAATTAACGCATTGTATGGTGTACAGTAGGTTGTAATGGAGAGGTAGTAAAGCATGACCATTATAAAGAGGAATGCTGCATTGATCCAGCTTACTTTTGATACCGGAGACCAGAACACAAAAACGGTTGATAAGGCAAGCGGAAGAGCGGCAAACTTCAGGAATGGCATACGACGTCCGTTTTTCGAAGTGCAGCGATCCGATAAAGATGCAATCAGAGGGTCTGTAAATGCGTCAAAAACCCGGCCAAAAGCGGTGATTGCCCCGATGACTGTAAATATTCCGAGAATAACCAGTCCCTGAGGGATAAAAACGGTCTGCCCCTGTGCAATGGCGGTTTCATCCGGTTGGTAAAAATATACCAGCCAGTTCGAAATAATACCGGATAGCATGGACCAGCCAAACTGTCCGATTGCAAAGAGCCAGATTTTTGATGTAGATAACTTTTTCATTCGTATCAGCCTCCAACATATAAGTTTTCTTTCTATTATAACATCAGAAAGATATGTTAGGACAGAATACTGTTTAATCTTCCAAATTTGATCGGTATAGAAGAATTGTGACAAAGAGGACAATTACCTGATTTCAACTTAGAGGATGAAAATGTATGCAAAAATGATTTATAATGATAAAATAGTGTCTAAGAATATGGTTGAAAAATGAGGAAACACGAATGACATTAACACAGTTAAATTATTTTATTACAATTGCAGAGACCAAATCCTTAAATAAAGCAGCGGATCAATTATATGTCTCTCAGCCATCACTGACCAATTCCATGAAAGAATTAGAAAAAGAATTAGGAATTATCTTATTTTTCAGAAGTGGAAGAGGGGTCACGCTGACGAATGATGGGACAGAGTTTCTGCTTTATGCGAAGCAGATTTATGGACAATACGAAAGCGTTTTGGAAAAGTACGGTAAAGGCGGATCCTATAAAAAGAAATTTGGAGTGTCCACACAGCATTATTCCTTTGCGGTCAAAGCATTCGTAGACATGGTGAAGGAATTTAATATGTCAGAGTATGAATTTGCAATTCGTGAGACGAAGACAGCGGAAGTGATTAGCGATGTCAGTACGACAAAGAGTGAGATTGGACTCCTCTATCTCTGTGATTTTAATCGGAAATCCATGGAAAAGCTGTTAAAGTCGGCAAATCTGGAATTTCATCATCTGATAGATTGCCAGGCGTATGTTTATCTTTGGAAAGGGCATCCGCTGGCGGATCAGAAGTCTATTAGTTTTGAGCAGTTGGAAGGGTATCCTTGTCTTTCGTTTGAACAGGGAGATAATAGTTCATTCTATTTTGCAGAAGAAATCTTATCTACCAATGAATATTCGCAGATGATCAAGGCAAATGACAGGGCAACAATGCTGAATCTGATGGTAGGCCTGAATGGTTATACCCTTTGCTCTGGTATTATCTGTGAGGAATTAAATGGCAGTGACTTTGCTGCGATTCCTTTCCGTGATGATGAACAGAATCCCAATAGTGTGATGGAGATTGGATATATTGTAAGGAAGAATACGATACGGAGTAAAGTCGGAGATCTTTATATCGAGAAGTTGAAATGTTATTTAAAGATTGAATAAGGATATCAGATAATATTATCTGTTAGTTGGTGTCAATGAGAAATGTTTACCCAGTTATAATTTGAAACTATAACTGGGTATTTTTTTTGTGTATTAGACATATAAAACCTATCATGTTAGTATGATTACAGAAATTAAAAAACAAATAAAAACTAATAGATGGAGGACATTAACATGGCAGATATTAAAGATTCTAAAAACTGGGGATTTGAAACAAGACAATTACATATTGGACAGGAGCAGGCAGATCCGGCAACGGATGCAAGAGCAGTTCCGATTTATGCAACATCATCTTATGTATTCCATAATTCACAGCATGCAGCGGACAGATTTGGACTTCGCGATGCAGGAAATATCTATGGAAGACTTACCAATCCGACAGAAGATGTATTTGAGCAGAGAATTGCATCTTTGGAAGGCGGTGTCGCAGCACTTGCAGTAGCATCCGGTGCGGCATCCATTAATTATACGATCCAGGCACTGGCAAAAGCAGGAGAGCATATTGTAGCTTCCAAGACAATCTATGGAGGAACCTACAATCTGTTAGCTCATACATTGCCACTTACAAACGGAGTTACCACAACATTTGTGGATCCGGAAATAGAAGGCTCTTTTGAAGCAGCAATCCAGGAAAATACAAAAGCAATTTATGTAGAGACTTTAGGAAATCCAAATTCCAATCTGGTAGATCTGGAAGAGCTGGCAAAGATTGCACACAGTCATAATATTCCATTAGTTGTAGATTCTACTTTTGCAACACCATACTTGATTCGTCCAATTGAATATGGAGCAGATATTGTAGTTCACTCTGCAACCAAGTTTATCGGCGGACATGGAACAGCAATTGGTGGTGTAATCATTGACAGTGGAAACTTTGACTGGAAGGCATCCGGTAAATATCCATGGATTTCTGAAGCAAATCCAAGTTACCATGGCGTTGCATTTACAGATGCAGCAGGTCCGGCGGCTTTCGTAACTTATATCCGTGCCGTTATCCTTCGTGATACGGGAGCAACGCTTTCTCCATTCCACGCATTCCTGTTCTTACAGGGACTGGAAACCTTGTCGTTACGTGTAGAACGCCACGTAAGCAATGCACTGAAGATTGTGGATTATCTGGCACATCATCCACAGGTGGAAGCAGTTCATCATCCTTCTCTGGAAAGTGAACCGAGCCACGAATTATATAAGAAGTATCTGCCAAATGGAGGTGGATCCATCTTTACATTTGAGATTAAGGGAGATGCTAAGACCGCTCAGGACTTCATTGACCATCTGGCAATCTTCTCCTTGCTGGCAAATGTAGCAGATGTGAAATCACTTGTAATTCATCCGGCTACGACAACACACAGCCAGTGCACAGAAGAAGAACTTCTGGATCAGGGAATCAAACCAAATACAATTCGTCTATCCATTGGAATTGAAAAAGTAGAAGACCTGATTGCAGCATTAGATGCAGCATTTGAAGCAGTAAAATAATATAGACAACATAAAGGGAAGCCCATGTTTTTCGAAAGAGGAAAACATGGGCAATTTAAAATTTTACTTAAATTTTTCTGCTTTCACATTGACAAATATCTATATAAGTAATATTATGATCATACATAGAAGATGTTCAATGTTTTGGTAAAAAGGGAAAAGGTTTATGGATATAGATTATATACAGTATTCAAAAATTTTTAAAGTTTTTTCTGATCCAAAGAGACTTAAGATTATTGATATGTTATCTAATGGAGAATTATGTGCGTGTAAAATACAAGAAGAATTTCAGATTACACAGCCGACTTTATCACATGATATGAAACTGCTTTGTGATGTAGGAGTTGTTATTTCACGAAAAGAAGGAAAGTGGATGCATTATTCTTTGAATCATGAGAAGATGAATGAAATATATAAAATGATAGGCAAATTAATGGTGCCAGATGAATTTCAGAAGATTGTAGATTGTGATTGTAAATAGATTATAACCGGCTTTATGCCGGTAAAAAAATATAAAACAAATAGAAAGATTCGAATGTATGAATGTAAGGGGGAAAAAGAATGGAATCTGCAAACACACAATTATATGTATTGACAGGTTTTCTGGGTGCAGGAAAAACAACGGTTCTTTTGAAAATTCTGGAGCAGCTGAAAGGACACAGGGTAGGAATTATTCAGAATGAATTTGGGAAATTGGGAATAGATGGAACTATTCTGCGTAATGATGATATTCAGATGGTGGAGATTAACAGAGGTTCGATTTTCTGTTCCTGCTTGAAACTTCATTTTGTAAATGCACTGAGTGAAATGGCACAACAGGATTTTGAATATTTATTTGTGGAAAGTTCCGGTCTCGGAGATCCATCTAATGTGGAGGAAATACTTCAGGCAGCGCAGGTGGTCTCTGGGAAAGAGTATGATTTTAAAGGAGTTATCTGTTTGGTTGATGCCGTGAATTTTATGGAGCAATTGGATGATCTGGAGACAGTGTATCGTCAGTTAAAGCATTGTCATCTGTCTGTCATTACGAAATCAGATCTTGTTGATAATGAAAGGATTCAGGAACTCAGGAAGAAAATCAGAGAAATTAATCCGGTTTGTAAAATTGAAATCAGCAATATGGGGGAACTGGATTATGATTTTTTAAAAGAAGATTTACTCCTTTATCAATGGGCAGAAGGGGAAGAAACCACGAATTCTGAAGAGACAAAGCCAAAAACATTATTTATGGATTTTGATGGTGAAATTAAGAAGGATGTACTGGTTTCGTTTTTGAATGAAATGATTCCAGATGTTTACCGTATCAAGGGATTTTTCAAAATTGAGGAGCAAGGCTGGAGACAGGTAGATGTTGTGGGCAGTAAAATTGACTTCAAAGACTGTGACAGTTATGAAAAATCACAGTTGGTATTCATTTCTAAAATTGGCCCGGCGATTATTAAGAAAATATTTGCGGCATGGGAAGATAAGGTTGGTTTAGAAATGAAGTTACGTAATTAGGAGGAAACAATGAATATCAAAGTAATTGGTACAGGATGTGAAAAATGTGATCAGCTCTATGCAAATGTACAAGAGGCTTTAAAGATAACCGGACGTGTTGCCGAGGTTGAAAAAATAGAAGACTTAATGGAAATTGTAAAACTGGGAGTTATGACATCTCCGTCACTGATGATTGATGGAAAATTAGTAGTATCAGGAAGAATTGCTAAGCCAGATGAATTAGTGAAGTTAATGAAATAGAAGGTAAAGTTATGGAATGTTTAAAATCGATAGGGCTATTTGTTCAAAATCAGATATTAGGAATGAAATGGCTGAATGTGGTAATTAGTAATGGGTTATCTGCGATAGGAGTGGATATTTCAACAAGGTTAGGTGGAAGTGTACAGTTTTTCATCTATGATGTAATTAGGATTACTATATTATTATGTTTTTTGATTTTTATAATTTCTTATATTCAAAGTTATTTTCCACCGGAACGAAGTAGGAGAATTCTGGGACGCTTTCATGGAATAGGGGCTAACATGATTGCCGCTCTTCTCGGAACAGTAACACCATTTTGTTCTTGTTCTTCCATTCCGTTATTTATTGGTTTTACAAGTGCGGGACTTCCTTTAGGAGTTACTTTTTCATTTCTGATCTCTTCACCGATGGTCGATTTAGGAAGTTTAGTGCTTCTTATGAGTATTTTTGGAGCAAAAGTTGCGATTGTTTATGTAGTTGTAGGACTGATTATTGCTGTTATTGGCGGTACATTAATTGAAAAGATGCATATGGCAAAATATGTGGAAGAATTTATTCTTACTGCAAGTGCAGTAGATATTGAATCACCCGATTTAACAGTTAAGGATCGCCTGAGTTATGCAAAAGAGCAGATGACTGGTACGTTTCGGAAAGTATTCCCGTATATTTTGGTAGGTGTAGGAGTCGGTGCCGTGATTCATAACTGGATACCGGAACATATCATTCAGACTGTTCTTGGAAGCAACAATCCATTTGGGGTTATTTTGGCGGCTTTAGTTGGTGTTCCAATGTATGCAGATATATTTGGAACAATCCCGGTTGCGGAGGCATTGTTGGCAAAAGGTGCTCAGCTTGGAACAATCCTCAGTTTTATGATGGCGGTTACGACACTTAGTCTTCCTTCAATCATTATGCTTAAAAAGGCGGTAAAACCTAAATTATTAGGTGTGTTTGTTGGAATTTGTACAGGTGGAATTATAATTGTCGGATATTTGTTCAATATATTTCAAGATTTACTGATATAGTACAGGGAATAGAAAAATGTGCTATTTGTCAATCGTTTTACGAAGAACACACGGTTATATAAATTGATGACAACGAAGCCGGGAGAGGATAGTGTTAATAGATGACCGAAGGAGATTTGTTGAAAAAATACAGAACATCAGAAGTTGCAGAGATGATGGGAATACATCCCAATACCGTGCGTTTTTATGAGAAATGGGGATTGATTACGAAACCGGTTCGGGAGGAAAACGGATATCGTGTATTTACGGATCTGCACCTCTGTCAAATACAGATCGCACGTCTTGGATTTGAAATTGAGATCCTGCAAAATGGCTTGAGAAAGAAGATCGTAGATATGATCAAAACCTGTGCAAAATGTGATTTTGATGGAGCCATCAGGCAGACAGAAGAGTATCTGGATCAGCTTGAGAAAGAACGTGCGGGTGCGGAAGAAGCAATAAGGATCGTGCAGGACATGCTGCATGGAGAAGTACATGAAAATCAGCTGTCCCTGAAGAGAAAGGAAGTATTCAGGTATTTAGATATTTCGGTAGATGTACTGCGTAATTGGGAAATGAATGGCCTGATAGCAGTGAAGAGAATGAAAAATGGATATCGCATTTACACAGATGCGGATATCAGACAATTAAAAATTATCCGAGTATTGCGGTGTGCCAACTATTCTCTTGAAGCGATCAGACGGATGATGCAGCAGCTCTCGGAAGATCCCAAATCAGATATTCGGGAAATACTCGATACACCCCGGGAAGATGATGATATTATTACAGCCTGTGACAGATTGCTTTTATCACTGTCAAAAGCAAAAACAAATGCAGAGAAAATTATGATGATATTGAAAGAAATGAAAGAATGATAGTTTCAAACCCTACAGTATACCACCAGCCTTTACGTTGGTGGTATTCTTTATCCGATATGCGAAAAAAAGGATATAAGAAAGTGGGGGATATATATGAAACATCAGGATACGATACCATTTCCGGATGAACTTAATCATCTTGACTATACGTTGAGAATCATAGATACCGCATTGACGAAAGCCAGGGAAGATGTCCTGCGGATAGATCAGGAGTATAGAGGTGCAAAGAGATATATGGCTGAATATCGGAATGAGATGGATCGCCATGAAAAACTTCAGAATGAATGGGTATTGAATCAGACGGATCGAACAGGTGCATTTGCTGTAGAGATGCGTGAAAAGCTGGAAAAACTGAAAGATTCTCCTTATTTTGCAAGAATTGACTTTGTTCCCGACGGAGAGGAAGAAGCAGATACCTATTACATTGGACGATTTGGGTTTACACATTGCAATGAAAAACTGATTTTTGATTGGAGAGCACCGGTCTCAGGATTATTTTATGACTATGAGAATGGTCGTGCCGGATTTGAGGCACCGGTTGGCCGGATAGAAGGAGAGCTTACACGTAAAAGACAGTTTAAAATACAAAATGGCACTATGGAATATGCCATTGAGAGTTCTGCAAATGTGCAGGATGAGATTCTGCAAAAGGAACTGGCTCATACGTCGGATGAAAAGATGAAATCTATGATTTCCACGATCCAACGGGAACAGAATGTCATCATTCGCAATGAGAGAGCAGATACCCTTATGATACAGGGGGTTGCAGGTTCGGGAAAAACATCCATTGCACTTCACAGAATTGCATTTTTGCTGTATCGCCTCAAAAATCAGATTACCGCAGAGGATGTAATGATTCTATCTGAAGCATGGGCGAAGAGGGCAAAATACAAATCCAATCTGGCATTTGTCGAAATCATGGATCAATATATATCCAATATATCAGAAAGGGTTTTTTCGGCAAAGGATTATACTTATCAGGGACATGTTGTTCCAGCTGCGTGGATAAAGGAAAGATTTCATTCCTATCAGAAAATGCCTGTAAAAAAACGACTGGCTTCTCTGGCAGGAGATGTCAGAGAATTTTTATGCTCCCTGATGGGAAAGTGGGAAGAAGTGCCAAAGGCAAATGTCATACTGAAAAGTTTAAATAAAATGCTCATGATCAGGGACACGCTTGCTCTGTATCAGGATTTCTATCAATATACGGATAAGAAGGACATGTTTGTATTATCTGAAAAGAATACTCTGGAGTGGGAAGACGTATTTCCATTTCTCTATCTGATGGCTGCGTTCGAGGGAATAGAAGAAAACAGATCCGTGAAGCATCTGGTAATTGATGAAATGCAGGATTATACACCGATACAATTTGCAGTTTTAAATATGATGTATCCCTGTCAGAAAACCATTCTTGGAGATTTTGGTCAGGTCTTGAATCCCTGTCACCTTCATTCTCTGGATGAAATCAGAAGAATATATAAGGATGCCGAGTTTGTTGCCTTGAATAAAAGCTATCGTTCTACTTATGAGATTATGGAATTTGCCAAAAAGGTTTGTGATCAGCCATCGCTTGAAATGGTGGAACGTCATGGAGAACGGCCGAGATCCATATCTTGTGAAAATGTTGATCAGGAGAGTGCTTCTATTACGGCTCTGATCAAACAATTTGGGGAGGGAGAAAATGTATCATTGGGAATTATCGTAAAGACGAGCGCAGATGCAAAGAGATTATATGACACGCTTTCCGAAGAGTATACAGTCCATTTATTCTCGAAGGACAGTACCAGGTTCACCAATGGGGTGTCCATTGCGTCAATTCGGATGGCAAAAGGTCTGGAATTTGATGAGGTCATTGTACCTGATGCAGATGACAGA
>JALEKG010000078.1 GCA_022769185.1 Dorea sp.
TTTTACAGTATAACATCATTTCTTTGTGCAGCAAAGGAGAAATTGTGTTATAGTAGTAATTGAAATATTCTAAGAAAAGGGGAATGTCACCATGAAAGCTTATGAAAGATTATTAAATTATGTGGTCATTCGTACACCAAGTGATGAAAATAGCGAAACCGTACCTTCATCTCAGTGTCAGTTTGACCTGGCTAAAGTTCTGGAAGCAGAAATGAAAGAACTGGGGCTTACAGACGTCGTATTAGATGATCAGTGTTATCTGTATGGCAAGCTGCCTGCTACGGCTGGATACGAAGACAAACCTGCCATCGGTTTTATCGCTCACATGGACACTGTATCTGACTTCTGTGACCATGATATTAAACCAATCATTACAGAAAACTATGACGGAGGCGAGCTGGCTCTTGGGGAAAGCGGGCTTAGCTTAAGTCCTGAAAACTTTCCACATCTGAAAGACCTGAAAGGGCGCACATTAATTACCAGTGACGGTACCACCGTATTGGGTGCAGATGATAAGGCTGGTATTGCTGAGATTCTTACAATGATCGAGCGTCTCAACAAAGAAAACATCCCTCACGGACCACTGCGCGTTGCATTTACTCCGGACGAGGAGATTGGTACAGGTGCTTCACACTTCAATGTCGAACAGTTCGGTGCCGATTATGCATATACTATGGATGGATCAACAGAAGGGGAGATTCAGTACGAAAACTTTAATGCATGTAAAGCACAGTTTACCGTAAAAGGCTTCAACGTACACCCTGGAACTTCCAAGGATACCATGATCAATGCCAGTCTGGTCGCTATGGAGATCAACGCAATGCTTCCTGGTATGGAAACTCCACGCGGAACAGAAGATTACGAAGGCTTCTACCACCTGGTAAGCATGACAGGAGAAGTAGGCGAAGCTACCTTAAATTATCTGGTACGAGACCATGATAAAAACTTCTTCGAAGCAAGAAAACGTACGCTGAGATTGATTGAAAAAGATATGAACGAGAAATGGGGAGAGGGTACCGTTACTCTTACCATCACAGATCAGTACAAGAATATGGCAGAGATCATCGCAGGCTGCATGCATTTGATTGACAATGCAAAATCTGCCTGCGAAAAAGTCGGAGTAACACCACTGGTTATTCCGATTCGAGGCGGAACAGACGGATGTCAGTTAAGCTTCAGAGGGCTTCCATGTCCAAACCTTGGCACCGGCGGATTCGCTTACCACGGACCATTTGAGCACATTACCGTAGAAGGTATGGATAAGAGTGTCGATGTCATCACAGAACTCGTAAAATTATACGCTTAATAGAAACAAAGAGTTTCAGCAGGCATAAGCAGGGGTTCATTGATTCCCCGAAGCATTGCCTGTTGAAACCCTTTTATTATAGTTCAGATATTTCTTCTTTGAATCCTTCTCCCACAACTTCATTGGATTCTACGATAATAGTAAATGCTTTTGGATCTATCTGATGGACCATTTTTTTAATGGTGTACATCTGTTTATTATTGCATGCACACATGACCACATCTTTCGGCGCTTTGGAATAACTTCCCATTCCCTGTAAAATAGTAGACCCTCTTCCAGAATATTCATCTATCCGTTTTGCAACTTCATCACCGTGCTCTGTTACGATCAAAGTCATCTTTCCTTCATCAATTCCATACATGATCCGATCCATAACAATGGCCAGAAGATACGTTACGATCAGACCGTAGATCATTCCATCTATATTCTTAAAAACAAGCGCAGTTCCGAGTGCGATTGTGAAGAGATCTATTGCAAATGATATAATTCCCAATGTCATATGTGGTTTTACTTTTTTAATTGCCACACTGATAAAATCCTGCCCTCCGGTGGAGGATCCTCTCATGAATATCATTGCATACCCGATCCCACACAGAACACCCATGCAGAGCGCTGCCAGAAGCCTGTCCCCTTCATATGCCGGAAACATTGGTGCCACATAATCAATAAAAAAGGAGGAAATGATCATTGTCTTTAATGACTTCAGGAAAAACTTCTTTCCCAAAAACTTATAACAAAAAATCGAAACTGGAATATTCAAAAGAATCGATCCAGCACCAACCGGAAGTCCAAACAAATGATACAGAATAATGGCAATTCCTGAAAAACCGGAAACCGGAAAATTCGCATTCAGCGCGAAATTATACAATCCGATTGCGATTAAAATACTCGCCACGACATCCACCAGTAAATCAATTGCGACCTCTTTCCATTTTATTTTTTTCATACCAAACAACCTCCCAAAATCCTATAAAAGCAAAAAAACAGCCGCAAACTATATCTAAAATATAATCCGCAACTGCTCTTATGCATACAAGTATAACTATGATTTTTTTACTTGTCAAGGGTGGAATTTCCAGGACCTTTCGTGATAATGTCCACGCCATATTTCCCGCGAAGCTTTTCCAGTGCGGCATTCAGCTGCCGCTTCTTCTTTCTCTTTTCTTCTGGTTCAAATTCTATATCAAACAGACTTAATTGCTCTGGTTCCCCTTCCTCCGAAAGTTTTGAGCTT
>JALEKG010000111.1 GCA_022769185.1 Dorea sp.
ACATGTTCTCCTGTATGCGTCCGGTCTGCAAAATCAGAGACTACTCCAAGTCCTATGATAAAGGAAAATAATCCTCCGGCTGCAGTGGCTCCAGCGCTAAGTCCGATTATGGCCAATAGTATGTTTGCTGCCCACATCCAGTTCTTTCTCCTTTCTGGAATATGTCTCGATCAAAGTAGTCTGAATATCATTTTCATATAATCGCATCTCTACTTCCATTGGCGTTGGGTCTACGGTCCATTTCTTTTTTCCAAAATGATTGAAAAATGTCAGGATTCCTATTACAAGACCGATACAGTATGTCAGCTCCAGTATTGTGAATCCATCCGAAACATGCCCGGTCAGCTGCTCGTAAATCTGCGCAAACATTTTCGTCGTATCTACGTCATTGTTAAACGCCATAGTTGAAAAAGCTGCTCCGAAAAAGCTAATAAGCACTACTCCAATCACTTTCAGAAAATGTAGCACTCCGCCTGCACTCTGCTGTTTCTCATATGTTACGATGAAGTCTGCCTCTCCAATATTTTCTATCACAAGATCAGGATATTTTTCGTGTATTTTTTCCATTACTTTTAAGATAGAAACTGCCGTCCGGTTCTGTGACTTTTGATCGGTATGATGAAATCTGAGCAGTGGTATGACACTGATTTTGGATACCACTGACGGATCTGCACATTCCATTTTTAATACATCTCCCAGTGTCACATCTGGTTTTGTCACTTCAACGTTTCTGTCTGCCTTGATATAGACTGTATCATTTGAGCCTGTCATATTTACACCTTACTTTCTCCCTCTATCATAATAAGCGTGCCTTTATTGACATCATCACTCTCATCTTTTTCTCCAAAATAATAGATACAACCTATAAGGACAGCAAGCATCACAACAAAAATCAGGCATATCCGCAGCTTTTTTCTTGCTTCCTCCATACTCTCACCTGCCTTTACAAGTTTTTGTTAGTATGAACAAAGTATCTGAAAAATATGCACGGATATGCCTGCCATATTTTCTTTATTCTTTTATGCCAATTTTTCCTTCATTTTTTTTAAAACAGTAGCGATCTGCTTTCTCGGACATGCAAGATTAAATCTCATGAATCCCTGTCCTTCTTCCCCAAAGAATGGTCCTTCGTTCAAAAATACACCACATTCTTTTTTCATATACTCCTGCAATTCATTTTCGGGAATACCTGTTTTACGGAAATCTACCCAAACCAAATATGTTGCTTCTGGTTTCCACACTGTCAAATTCGGAATCTCTTTCTGAATATATTCTACAAAGTATTTCACATTTCCTTCAATATATACATTTAGTGCATCCAACCAATCTTCTGATTTATCATATGCTCCCACCAACGCAGCCTCTGAAAACGAGTTATTTTCAGCTGCATGCGATTTTTCTGATATTTCTTTATACTTCTTTCTTAGTGCTTCATTTGCAATAAAACAGTTGGCGACATGAATACCTGCAAGATTAAATGCTTTTGACGGAGACGTGTACATAATACTTCTCTGTCTGATTTCATCAGACAATGCTCCGATGAATGTATGTTTCTTTCCTTTTGCCAGAAGTTCTGAATGAATATCATCAGAAAGAATATACAGATCATGTCTGATACAAATATCTGAAAGTTGCTGTAATTCTTCTTCTGTCCATACTCTTCCTGTCGGATTATGAGGATTGCAGATCATAATTGCCTTTGTTTTTTTCGTAATTCGATTCTCAAGATCTTCAAAATCTATAGTGTAGTACCCATGATCATTTTTCATCGGACTTTCAACCAGAACTCTCCCATTATCCTTTACTGCCTTAAAAAATGGTCCATATACAGGTGGCATAATCATAATCTCATCTCCCGGATCAGATACCGCCTGAACACCAAAATACAATCCCAATACTACATTTGGGACATAACAAATCTCATCCTTGGTCAATTCATAATTGTGCCTTCTCTTCATCCAGTTTATCACGGATTCATAATAATGATCCGACAAAAACTGATATCCGTAGACTTCCTGTTCCACGATTTTCTTCAAGTTCTCACTGACACCAGGAGCCACTGGGAAATCCATATCTGCAATCCACATTGGCGTAACATCCTCAGTAATAAAAGGGACATCCCATTTCACACAATTGGTTCCCTTTCTTTTTGCCCCTTTATCAAAGTCAAATTTTTTCATTCTTCTTCACCTACTTATATTTTTCTTCATAAAGATGACATGCTACAAAATGTCCCTCTCCGATTTCTCTCATCAGAGGTACTGTTTTCCTGCATTTTTCTTTCGCATACGGGCAACGATTACAGAAATGGCATCCTTCCGGAGGGTTCACAGGACTTGGTACTTCCCCTTCCAGCCGAATCTGCTGTCTTTCTTTTTCCACTCTCGGATTCGGAATCGGGATTGCAGACAACAACGCTTTTGTATACAGATGAAGTGGATTTTCATACAATTCATCCGAATCTGCAAGTTCTACCATATTTCCAAGATACATCACCCCGACTCTGTCTGAAATATGTTTTACCATGGAAAGATCATGTGCAATGAACATGCAGGTAAGACCACGTTCTTTTTGTAGCTTTACAAGTAAATTTACTACCTGTGCCTGTACAGATACATCAAGTGCCGAAATTGGTTCATCACACATTAAAAATTCCGGATTTACAGCAAGTGCTCTCGCAATTCCGATTCTCTGTCTCTGACCGCCGGAAAATTCATGAACATACCGGCTTGCATGCTCTGGGTTCAATCCTACCTGTTTCAACAATTCCTGTACCGCTTTAATCTCTTCAGATTTGGATGTTACTAATTTATGGATCTGCATACCTTCTGCTATGATATCATGTACCTTTAATCTCGGATCCAGGGACGAATATGGATCCTGAAAGATCATCTGTACACTTTTTGTAAATTCTTTTTTCTCAGTATTGCTCATTCTATGAACATCTTTACCTTTATACAATACCTGCCCTTCCGTTTTATCATACACACCAATACATGTTCTTCCGCAAGTTGTTTTCCCACATCCGGATTCTCCCACAATCCCAAGGGTCTCCCCCTCATAGATCTGAAAAGAAACGTCGTCTACCGCTTTTAATGTACGCTTAGAATCAATGCGGAAATATTTCTTCAGATGTTTTACTTCCATAAGAACTTTTCTGTCATTCATTTGATTCCGCCTCCTCGATTTCTACATTAAAATCAATATCGTTATAGCCTGATTCTGGATGATACAACCAGCAGGATACTTTATGACCCGGTTCAAACTCGTATTCTTCCGGGATCTCATCTGCGCATATATTCATACAATATTTACACCTCGCTGCAAATGGACAGCCTTTCGGAGGGTGAATCAAATCCGGAGGAGTTCCTTCAATAGACATCAATTGCTGCTTATGCCCCAGCTCAAGATTCGGCGCAGCATTTAATAATGCCCATGTATATGGATGCTTATGTTCATAAAAAATCTCATCTGAAGTTCCTTTTTCCATAATCTTTCCCGAATACATAACCACAATTCTGTCCGCAATATTTGCAACTACCCCAAGATCATGCGTGATCAGAATAATTGTCGTACCCAGTTTTTTCTGAATATCTTTCATAAGATCAATAATTTGTGCCTGAATGGTCACATCCAATGCAGTCGTTGGTTCATCCGCAATCAACACCTGCGGTTTTCCAGCCAATGCAATGGCAATCATCACACGCTGGCGCATTCCTCCCGACAATTCATGTGGATACTTTTTCAGACACGCAGAAGGATCAGGGATCCCTACCATCTCCAACATCTGAAGAGCTTCCTTTTTCGCTTCTGCTTTCGAAATTTTAAAATGATTGGTAATATTCTCCGTAATCTGATTTCCGATATTCATCGTCGGATTCAAGGCAGACAATGCATCCTGGAAAATCATGGAACAAGTTGCTCCACGATAGCTCTCCCACTCTTTTTCCGTCTGCTTTAAAATATTTTTCCCATTCAGTAATATTTCGCTGTTTTCTTTTATCTCACCGGGAGGAGTGGTTATTAGTCCCATGATTGTTTTTGCGGTTACAGATTTTCCACACCCTGATTCTCCTACAATGGCAATCGTTTCTCCCTCATTGATATCAAAAGACACACCTCTGACTGACTGTACCTCACCTGCATAAGTGTGATAAGAAACTTTTAAATCTTTAATTTCAATTATCTTTCTCATTTTCTCACCTCACTATTTGATCATTTTAGGTTCTAACGCCACCCGAAGTGCATCCCCTAAAATATTAAAGCTAAATACAGTTAATACAATAAACAAACCCGGGAATATTACTAATGTTGGCACATCCGTCATATACATCTGTGCACTTTGAAGCATTGTTCCCCATGATGCCTTCGGTAGCTGTACACCAAGCCCTACGAAACTAAGTGCCGATTCTGTGAGAATTGCTCTCGCCACAGCAAGACTTCCTGCAACAATAATAGAAGAACTCATATTAGGAATAATGTGCCTGAAAATAATTCTTGCATTACTGGAACCAAGATGTTTTGCTGCAAGAACAAAATCCCGCTCTTTCAAAGACAATGTTTCTGCTCTGGTGATACGCGCAATCTGACACCATTCAAATAATCCCAGAATAATAATCATAGAATATACTTTTGGTGGAAATACGGAGTTGATCACAACCATTAACATCATGCTTGGAACAGACATAAAAATATCTGTAAAACGCATAAGAATTGTATCAAGTTTACCGCCACAATATCCACTGACTGTTCCGATTAAGGTTCCGATTGCCGTTGACAAAAGCATAGATAAGAAGCCAACAGACAAAGAGATACGCCCTCCGTAAAGTGCTCTTGTGAAATAATCTCTTCCCAGTTCGTCCGTACCAAACCAGTGCTTTGCCGAAGGTTTCTGTAAAATAGACATTACATCCTGTGCATCTGGATCATAAGGACTCAGAGGAGCCAGAACTGCCATCAGTATAATAATCAACAATATAACCGCACATAACATTGCAAGTTTATTTTCTCTTAATGTATGAAGAATATCTCCCCACATACCACGTTCGTAGTTTGCAGAAGTATTATCTTCCTGTACTTTTATTCTCTTAAATCTGTTATCCATTCTTTTCACCCATTCCCTGTCTGATTCTAGGATCTGCCACTGCATATAATACATCTGCTATTAAATTTCCGATAATCAATATTAGACATGAAAACATGGTATACCCCATAATCACCGGATAATCTCTGTTTCCAATTGCTTCCATAGCAAGACGTCCAATCCCAGGCCATGAAAAAATATTTTCAATAACAAATGAACCACAGACCAGACCTGCAATATTAATTCCAACCAACGTAATGATTGGAAGCAGGCAATTCTTCAGTACATGTTTAAATAATACTTTATTCTTACTTGTCCCTTTCGAAACTGCAGTTACTACGTAATCTTCTTCCAATTGTGAAATTGTATTAGAGCGTATATATTTTGTAAAGGTTGCTGTATTACTAAGGCTGAGTACAACCGCTGGCAATACAAGGTGCCACAGAAGATCTGTCGTTGTATTCACGTTCAGTGTCCGAATTCCTCCCGTCGGAAACCAATGCAGCTTTAGTGCAAAAATCACGACCAGTATCATGGCAAACCAAAATGGAGGAATTGAGATTCCCAGATATGTAATCACACTGATTACCTTATCTACAAATTTATTCTTATGTAAACCTGCCCATAATCCCAAAGGAATCGATACACAGATAGAGATTAAAAGTGCTGCTCCCATCATAATCAGTGTTGCCGGAAGGCGTTCCGCAATCAGATCCGTAACCGGTCTGTTCTTACGAATTGAAGTCCCCAGATCTCCCTTCAGTACATGTGTCAGCCAGTTGCAATATTGCTGAAAAACATTTCCGTCTAACCCATATTCTTCTTTGATTTCCTGAATTTGTTCCTGTGTCATTCCAGGACGTATATAGTTATCAATCGGATCTCCCGGTGCTGCCTGTATGATGAAATAAGAAAAGATACTAACCAGAAGCAATACCGGTATTAATCCCAAAACACGCTTAATAATATATTTTTTCACAATTGTTGTCCTTTCGTCCCTACATATGTATGCCATAAAAGACCGCTTGTCCACAAGCGGCCTTTTACACAATATCTGATTATTGTTCCATTGAAATTGTTGTGTAGTCTTCAAAGATTGGATAATTCGGAACGGTATCTAATCCTTTAAACTCTTTTCTTGCTACAATTACATAGTTTGTATTAGCCATCGGATAGAACGGATAGTCTTCATTCATCTGAACCTGAAGTTCTTTATAGAGTTCTTCTCTTTCCGTTTCATCTAATGACTGAGCTGCTTTTTCCCAAAGTTCTTTCGTTGCATCGCTCATATAGAATCCATTCTGAATAAGTTCACCTTTCCAGCTTGTCATCTTTGTAGCCGGATCTGCATTTAATGAATCCATACCGTTGGAAGCAATATCCCAGGATGTATCTTCAACAGTTTCTCCACTGATCCATGCTGCAAACAGATGTCCGAAGAACTCTCCATTATCATAACCTTCAATTTCAACCTTGACACCGATCTTCTCCAACTGCCGCTGAACAATCTGTGCTGTTTCTTTCATGTTCGGTCTTTGTGTAAAGTAAATATAATGTAAAGTAGTATCTGTAAGTCCAGATTTCTCTGCAAGTGCTTTTGCTTCCTCAAGATTCTGCTGATATCCTGTCATTTCATCATTAAAATATAAGTTCTGTGGTGAACAGAAGTTTTTCGCCGGAATAGCAAGCTCTTCGGATCCATATGCACCTTTTACGATTTCATCCGCATTCAATGCCAGACAGATTGCCTTTCGTGCATCATCATTCTTCATAATTTCTGTCTGATAGTTAAATGCAAGATAATTTAAACGTCCTTCTGGAATGGTATAAACTGTATAATTAGAATCTTCTTTATATTTGTCGAGTTTTGTCTGACTTGTAACACGCATCATAGAAATCTCTCCGTTCTGAAGAGCGGCTTCCTGTGCGCTTAAATCCGGCATAAGTTTAATAATTACCTGATCCAGTTTTGCAGGCTCTCTGTAATAATCATCATTTCTTTCGTAAACGATGGATTCACCTTCATTATATTCAACAAACTTGAACGGGCCCGTACCAATACATTTCGAAAGTTCATCTGTCATATCTTTAACACAAGTTTCTCCACCAAATACATGTTCCGGAATGATACGGATTCTACCTAATTCACTTAAGAATCCGCTAAATGGCTCCTGCAATGTAAAGTCTACCGTCAGATCATCTACCTTTTCCGCAGAAATTGTTTTTCCGTCATAACATACAGATTCGTTTGGTGCTCCTGAATTTGATGGATCAAGAAGCATATTGATCGTATACACAACGTCATCTGCATTAAACTCTTCTCCATCATGCCATTTAACTCCTTCTTTCAATTTCAATTGATAATGGCATCCATCATCTGATGTCGGTTCAATACTGTCTGCCAGATACCATCTGGTTTCATCTTTCGTAACAATGTACAAAGGATCAAAACACGGAGCTGCAGCCATCTGCCCGTCATCACTTCCATAAATACTATATGGTGTCAATGATGTGATAGATGTCGCATTAATTGGTACAACAAATGTTCCCCCGGATGATTCTTCTTTCGTTCCTTCTGTTGATCCTTCTGATGCTTCTTCCGATGATGAAGATTTTCCACAGCCTGCCAGCATGCCAACAGCCATGGCAGCTACAAGCAACACTGATAAGATTCTCTTTTTCACCTTTTTTTCCTCCTGAATATCTTTTCTATTTATGGCTCTTTCTGCCCATTAAGTTATTTTAAACTAGAGTAACATCCCCAAGTCAACCCTCCTTAAATTTCTCCATTTTCTTCAGCAAAAGGTATACTTATATCCAGAAGCAGTTCATGCGTTCCATTTCTATTTGAAAATCTTTTTAAACAATATGCCTTTTTACACAATTCATATCCCAATAACTCTGCCCGCTCATAAATATTCCCTAAAAACGCTCCTATCTCCCCCTGATCTGAATAGCACCAGGTTCCACGATATACTTTTGAAAATTTTACAATTTTCTCTCCCGAACATTTATCACAGGTTTTATGTAAACTTTTTGCTTCTTTTGTTAAAACAGCAATTCTATTTTCTTCCGTTTCAATTTTCATTTTCTCAGATAAATACATGATCTGCAGATCTCGGACGTAAAAACTTGATATCTGCTTACTTCCGATCCATTTACATCCAATACATAAGGCAAAATCATAACACACTTTAAACGTATCTTTATATAACTTATTATTAATCAGCCATTGCTCATAGCAGCTTATTTTCTTCATTTGTTCATTTAATTTAACGATTTCTTTTTCCTTTTCTTCTCTTCTACTTTCTACTATCTTCAGAACCCCCTCCAAACCTGTTGGAGATATCTGAGCTTCAACATCATTGATATCTAACCCCATATCTTTAATATCCAAAATCATTTTAATCCTTTGAATATCTGCTTCACTGTAAATCCGATATCCGGCATCATTTCTTTTCGGAAAAATCAATCCTTTTTTCTCATAATACTTAATCATATCACGGGAAATCATGAATTTATCCATAACGTCTTTCATTTGATAATACTTATCTTCCATGCTTTCCACCTCACCGTAAACTAATTATATTAAACCTAAGTATAATACTCACGTCAACTATAGTTCCTATTGGTTTTTATCATATATAATTAGTAAATATATATTATTTCTATATATAAACCCAATTTTTTTCTTTTATAATCGTTCCCTCAGATTTTTTAATATTTTCTTTTCCAGTCTGGAGACCTGAACCTGGGAAATTCCCATCTCTTTTCCCACCTGAGACTGTGTCTGATTTGCAAAATACCGTAAATAGATCAACTGCCGTTCTTCTTTATCCAGATGCTCCAACAACTGTTTTAGCAGCATATGATTCAGGATCTTATCTTCTCCCTCTTCTTTTTGTGGCAGCTTGTCCATCAATCTTATTTCCTGCCCTTCTTTTTGATAAATGGGTTTATGCAGAGACTCAATATCTCCGCTTGCCTCCATTGCCATAGTGAGCTCTTCCCTCTCTACCCCCAGCTGCTCTGCAAGCTCTGTGATCGTCGGATCTCTCCCCCACTGCTCCTGCAGTTTTTCCTGGCACAAATACGCCTTATATGCGAGTTCTTTTAAAGAACGGCTCACTTTAATCATTCCGTCATCTCTTAGGAATCTTTTTATTTCACCAGATATCATCGGCACTGCATAGGTAGAAAATTTTACATCATAAGACAGATCAAACTTGTCAATTGCTTTCAAAAGACCGATATTTCCGATTTGAAATAAGTCCTCTGCCTCTGCTCCTCTGTTATAAAATCTTTTTACAATGCACCACACAAGTCCTGTGTTTTCCTTCACCAGTTGTTCTCTCGCTTCTTCATCCCCTTCGTGAGATCTCTGAATTAAAGCGATTGTGTGGTCCATATTTTTCGTCCTTTACCTATCGTTTTTTCCATCTTTACGATTGTTCCTTTCCCAGGACTTGAGATTACTTCCAGATGATCCATAAATGCTTCCATAAAGGAAAATCCCATTCCCGAACGTTCCAACTCTGGCTTGGTCGTAAAAAGTGGTTCCATCGCTTTCTCCACATCCTCTATTCCCTTTCCCCGGTCCTCGATTTCCAGATACAAAGTCTTTTCTTCTATGCGGCACCGTATGTAAATATTCTGTACTTCATTATCATATCCATGGATAATCGCATTGGTTACTGCTTCGGAGACCGCAGTTTTCACATCTGACACTTCCTCCACAGTAGGATTCAATGATGTCATAAATGCCGCTACAGTTACTCTTGCAAAGGATTCATTTGCAGAACGGCTGTCAAAAATCAACTGCATTTCATTCGTATTCTCCATCTACTTATCCTCCTCATATATCTGCATAATTTTTGTTACTCCTGACATAGTCAGTATTTTTTTAATCCTCTCATTTGCATGCACAGCACACACCTCTCCTCCCAGCATATATACCCGTTTATAGCGTCCCATGATCACACCGATTCCGGAACTGTCACAAAAAACAGTATCCGCAAAATCAAATATGACATATCTGATATGATTATGTTCAATCAGATGATCCGATTCCTTTCTGATTTCCTCCGCATTATGGTGGTCCAACTCACCAGGGAGAAAAATCGTCAGACAATTTTCCTGTACCTGATACTTCATACCTTTCTTCCTTTCCCTGATATAAATGAAAAAGAACTATTGCAAAATGTATCTGTCTCATTTTGCAATAGTTCCTTCTTTTGTACTTTATTTCTTTATTCTTCTGTCTTTTTCTTCCCACTGTTCTGAGCATCAAGTGCTTCCTGTGCAGATGCCGCTGCATCAGTTTCTGGATAAGCTTCAATGATTTTCTGATATCTGATATTCGCCTGATCCTGCTCTCCTTTTTTCTCATAGGACTGTGCCAGAAGAAGCATTGCTGCGCCATCGCTATATCCTTCGTCCATCTTCATAATGGTCTCTAGATTGGTAATCGCCATATCATAATTCGCGACATTATAATTATTCTGCGAAGTCGCATATAGATTCTCGCACATCCGAGGATATAATTCCCCGGTAATGCTTTCAAACTTCTCACGCCCGACAGTTCCTAGTGAATCTGGATTTACTTTCAGAAGCTCCTCCAGCATTGCCTCATTACTCATATCTCCGGCCTGATAGTGAGAATTAATATTCATCACAATCTCATAACTATCCTGCGTTGACTCTGCAGTTGCCTGTGCATTCTGCGTTTCTTCACTTGTGGAACGATACTCTTCCAATTCTTTTTTCAAAGCACTGATCTGTGCTTTCTGTGTAGCAATCTGATCACTGAATTTTACCGTCTGCTCATTGACTTTGTCCTGTTTGGAAGCATTCAATGTCGGAATGACCAGAAATGCCATAACTGCCACACCCATAATCACCCCTAATATAATATTGATTACCGTATGAAGCCCTGCATTATCTTTTAATCCGGAAGACACTGGCTGAATGATCGTTTCATTTCCAATATTGTATGTGACCGTTTGCGGATTCTTTCTCTTTTTCTTCTTGTCCTCTTCCTTGATTCTGACATTTCGAGACTTTCGTACCTGATTTAATTCATGCATATAACGAAGCGTAATCGCATCCGTTTTATCCAGCTTGTGAGCGACCCTGATTGCCTGTCTTGCCTTGGAATACTGTTCTGTCTGAATGTAAAGAAGTGTCATAAGCTGATATGCTTTTACATACGTTGGATGGGCTTCCACAGCCTTTTTTAACTGAATGATCGCCAGATCTTCTCCTCGCTGATAACAATAAGTCAATGCCTGATTGTAACGTTTAATCGCCTGGTTAATCGTCTCAAGCTCATCCTTTTGTTCTTTGACCTTCTGTATATAATAGTTGGCAATATTCTCATGAGACTGGAAATTTTTACTTAGAATCCACTCTACCAAAGCCTCTACTACATCGCCTCGTCCATAATAAACAAGTCCCAGAAGATTTCTTGCCGCAATATTGGCTCTATTATATTGTAAACTTTTCTTAAGCGACGTAATGGCACCGGACAAATCCCGGATATTCGCCTTCTTAAGTCCATCGTTATACCAGTAATTCGACTGATATACCAGTTTCGTTGTATAATCCATATACTACCCTCTGTAATCTTTGATTCTGTCCTTAGTGACACATCTTATTTTGTCTGTTCAATCACTTCCCGCAAAATATCCGTCATATCCGTCAGATCTTCCTGGTAGACAGCATCCTGTATATCTTCTACTTCCAGACTTGGCTGAAATTTTTTTAGTTCTTCTTCAAAATCAAGCATCGTAAGCACCTCCTGCCGGTAAGTTATAACATTTATAAGATCTTTTTTATCATTCCTACAAGATAAAGAGATCCAAGGCAGTAGATCTCTCCACTTTCTCCCCGCTCTCTTTCTGCCGCCGCAAGGGCATCTGCAAGATTCTTTTCACAGAATACTTTCTGTGATGTATATCGTTCAAATATCCGTTTTAATTCTTCTGCCGAAACTCCTCTCGCATCTTCAATCTGCGTAACAACATAAGCCTTTGCGTTCAGATTTTCACACAGATATTTTATCATCTGTTCATATTTCTTGTCCGATACCGCCGAAAACAAGATCACAGGTCCTTCCCCTTCATCTGCTTTCAATGCTTTGATACTTTCTACAAATGCTGCTATCGCTCCAGGATTATGTGCGCCATCTATCGTAACATGCGGCGCCACCTGTTCCATTCTTCCTGCCCAGCGAATGGATGCCAGTGCATCTATCCATCGAGGAAGATGTATTTGCTCTTCTTTTAAGAGATATTCTGCTGCTTCCAGTGCAATCTCCGCATTCATAACCTGATAGCACCCACAGATCGGAACATGAAAGATAACATCTTTATCATACGCACTCGTTCTTGAAAATGCAATATATTTACGATTAACTTCTTGGATTTCGAACGCATTTTTCGTGATTTCTCTACAAGGTGCGTTTTTTTCCTGTGAAGTACTGCGAATCACCGAAGACGCCTCTTCGTTACTTCCGTCATAAATGACAGGAACTCTGCTTTTTATAATTCCGGCTTTCTCAGAGGCAATCTTTTCTATCGTATCACCAAGAATATCCGTATGATCAAGACTGATCGAAGTAATAATGGAAAGTGCAGGATGCTCGATACAATTCGTCGCATCCAGTCTTCCACCAAGCCCCGTCTCCAGAATAATATATTCTACATCGGTTTCGGCAAAAGCTTTCATCCCCATCCCAAACAGAAATTCAAAATAGGAAGGATGATCTTCACCAGATTTTTCCATCTCTCTTACAGTCTTCAGAACCTGACGAAACACCCGAAGAAATGCTTCATCCTCAATCTGTATATTATTTACTCGTATCCTTTCATTAATGGATACAAGATGAGGGGATGTAAAGAATCCTGTTCTTTTCCCCTCTGACATTAATATTGCCTGCAGATACGCACATACCGAACCTTTTCCATTCGTCCCGGCCACATGAATAATTTTTCTGTCTATCGACGGATCTCCAAGTTTTTTTAAGAATCTCCTGGTATGTTCCAGCGTATGCTTCTTGGTAAATCTGGGGATCTCTTCAATATATTCCACAGCTTCTTCATATGTGAACGTTTCCGCTTCTTTATTTGTTAATATCATATTCCTGCCCCACCCAGGATTTCGTCTTGTCAGTCGCAGTACCTTCCTGAATTACAAGATTGCCATCCTGATATATATATTTATCTGACATTCTGAAAATCGTTTCGCTGGAGCCCACCTGTCCAATCTGGAGCACATCACCATCTGACAGCTCTGTTTCAGACAGATCAATTCTTGTATTATTCAAAAATGTACTCTTCTGTTTCTCACCATTTACGTACACCTTACTATATTTCGTAAAGTTCTCACCATACAGGCTGTATCCTTTCTCCAGATGTTCCACAAGATTGCTCAGAGTCACATCACGAACTCCCATGACCATATGTCCTTCCGTGATTGGAAGATCTCCATCGTATACATACTGGTTTCCATACAGGATATCATACTGCAGAAGCTCCAGGTCTGACAGGTAATTCTTGGATTTTCTTCTTTCCTGATGATAGTTAAATACCGTTCCGGAATGAATATCCAGACGTTCGAATACTTCTGCCATCAGCTGATAAGACGGAATATTTTTATCTTCTTCTTTCAGACCAATATTATCCCAGATCACATAATTAGTATTATAGAGATAACGACTCTTAAGATCTTCCGCTTCCAGTCCCATCGTCGGTAGGTGATCTCCGTAAAATACAACAACTGTCGGTTCTCCACGCTCTTCGATCGCTTTTACCAGATTTCCTGCAAATTCATCCATCTCATAGACCTGATTGACATAATATTCCCATTTATTTTTCTTCGCCTCGTCCTCAATTCCTTCTACTTTAATCTTCGGATTTTCAATGACCTGTTCTTCCGGATAATCTCCATGGCCCTGAACACTGACAGTAAATACAAAATCCTGCTGATCCGTCGTATCCATGGATTCCAGAATATGCTGAATCAGGATATCATCCTTTGCCCAGCCATTTTCCGTGGTCTGCAGCACATTCATAAATTCTTTACTTGTAAAAGTATCAAATCCGATATTATTAAATACATTTGCACGACTATAGAAATTACCGGTATTATTGTGAAGCGCATGTGTCCCATATCCCAGTGAAGCAAGTGCTGTTGCCGCACTTTCACACGGGTATTTTTTCAGCATTGTCTTGTATGGATATTCTCCCGGTCCAAAATATCTGAGGTTCATGCCTGTCAGCACCTCAAATTCTGTGTTTGCAGTACCTGCTCCTACAGACGGTACTTTAAAATATCCAGAAGAATATTGGTCATACATTGCATGCAGATTCGGACAAGGATCTTCAGATGTTGTAAAGAATTCTGCCTCTGCCACATCAAAATACGATTCTAACTGTACAACAATGATATTCGGAAGTTCATTTTCAGACCTTCCAGTCTCGTTTTTTGTAATATCTCCATCATTACTAATTTCTGCAATCGTCTCTTCGCTATAACCATTTGGCTCATTGATTCCAGTATTGAAGAGGCTGGCCATAAAACAATAAGGGAGTCCGTAATCTTCATATGCAAATGCAATATTTCCAAAATACGTAGACACAACTCTTTTATCCACTGCCATATCTGCTACAAAGCCATACACTACGCAGCAGACAATAATTCCAATCAATGCCCGGATATGATGTACTTTTCCACTATACTGTCCGCCTCGTTTCCACATGGAAATACACCAGACAATAAGAGCAGCAATTCCAATAATCAAAATCACCA
>JALEKG010000116.1 GCA_022769185.1 Dorea sp.
CCAGGATCAGTATGGACAGATTGCACCGGTGTATTCCATTTCCGCCGGTCTGGATTATCCGGGAATCGGTCCTGAGCATGCATATCTGCATGATATCGGCCGTGCACAGTATGTACCGATTACAGATGATGAGGCAGTGGATGCATTTGAGTATCTGGCACGCACCGAAGGGATCATCTGTGCGGTAGAGAGTGCACATGCAGTGGCGCATGTGCGGAAGATTGCAGGAAACATGAGTAAAGATGACAGCATTATCGTATGTCTGTCCGGACGTGGAGACAAGGACGTGGCAGCCATTGCAAGATACAGGGGGGTAGAGATCTATGAGTAAGATAGCAAAAGCATTTGAAAACGGAAAAGCATTTATCCCGTTTCTGACGGTTGGAGATCCAAACGGAGATAAAACAGTAGAATTTGTATTGGAGATGGAGCGCGCAGGAGCGGATCTGGTCGAGCTTGGAATTCCATTTTCCGATCCGACGGCCGAAGGTGTTGTCATTCAGGATGCCAATGTCCGTGCATTAAAAGGTGGCATGAGACTGAAAGGAGTATTTGAAGTCGTAGAAAAAATCCGTGAAAAATCACAGATTCCGCTGGTATTTCTGACTTACCTGAATCCGGTATTCAATTACGGCTATGAGGCGTTCTTTGCAAAATGTCAGGAGCTGGGAGTCGATGGCATGATCTGCCCGGATCTTCCATATGAGGAACGAGGAGAAGTGGAAGAGGTTGCAGAAAAATATGGTGTTGATCTGATTGCACTGATCGCACCTACTTCGGAAGAGCGGATCCAGATGATCGCAAAAGCGGCAAAGGGATATATCTATATCGTTTCCTCCATGGGAGTGACCGGTGTCAGAAGCAAGATTACAACCGATATCGGAAGAATCGTAGAAGCTGTCCGGAAAGTCACCGATGTACCATGTGCGATTGGCTTTGGAATCAGTACACCGGAGCAGGCACATGAGATGGCGGCGCTCTCTGATGGTGCCATTGTCGGAAGCGCGATTGTAAAGATCATCGCTCAGTACGGTGAAGATGCAGCTCCACATGTGTATGAATATGTGAAAGCAATGAAAGATGCATTGTAAAAATGAAAATAGTAGAATGATAGTAGAAGGTGAAAGCATTTTACGCTTTCATCTTCTACTATATATAGGTCGGAATGACTGTATTATTCGACCGTAGGACATTCCAAAAGCATAATTGTTTTATTTTGGCAATTTAATTCCGCAGTGATACCATATGGAATGATTCCGATAGGTTTTGCATGGCCAAAATTCACATTAAAAAATATAGGAAGATCATGTAATTTCTCTTCATTTACAATTACTTGAGTGGTTGCAGCTTTGTATTCTTCGTAATATTTTTCACCTTGAGGCTTTCCTACTATAATTCCTTTTATAGCTTGGCAAATGCCTTGCGCTGCAAGGTTTCTGAGAGTCCACTTGATAAAATCAGGGATTTGTGAATAAAGCACTCATCACCCATGCCGCCCCAGGAAAGACTGACAATTGCTGTTTTATCTCCTTTTTTTAATCTCTTCGGTTTGATCATAGAAGAATTCTCCTCCTTCCTGAAGAAATATGTTCCATTATAGTGAATCAATGGTATCACAATAAAGTTCGATCCATCAATTCTTTATAGATGCTTTTTATACCTGGCGAAGTATTTCAATACTTATCGAACAGATTGCATGTAAGAAATAAAGAAGTAAAGTTGTGATGGAAAAGATGGCTAGGAATTACATGTAGGAATTTGAAAGGTGAATTCATGATGGAAAAAGTTGCCGGAAATTACATGTAGAAATTCGGGGAGAGAATTTATGATGGAAATGATAGATAGAAATTGCATGTAGGAATTCCAAAAGGGAACTGAAGATGGAAAATCTGGGAGCTTATTGCATGTAAGAATTAAAAAAGCAAAGTTGTGATGGAAAAAGCCGTCGGGAATTGCATGTAGAAATTCGGAGAGAGAATTTATGATGGAAATGGTAGGTAGAAATTGCATGTAGGAATTTGAAAGGTGAATTTATGATGGAAAAAGTTGCCGGAAATTACATGTAAGAATTCGGAAAGTGAATTTATGATGGTAAGCGGCCTGATCTGCAGACTTGAATAATTCATAAAATAAGAGAAGAAATCTAAGGACTGATGTTGTATAATAAATGCATACTTAAATGGGGCATGAAGAGGAGGATACAGGACATGATCTATAAGTATGTGTTCGGGCAGCCGATCGAGACGCAGGCTGTTGTGATGGAAGTGCCGAAAAGCGAGCATGAGTTATCTGTAATGAAAGTGGAAGTTCAGGAAGATGCCATCCGGCTGTCCTGCCAGATGGGGGACGAAGATGTGGTATTTGGACTTGGGGAACAGGTCAGAGGCATGAATAAACGTGGATTTTCCTATATTAGTAATGCAACAGATGATCCACGCCATACGGAAAATAAACATTCGTTATATGGGGCACACAACTTTCTGATTTTAAACCGCGCAGAGAAAACGAAGGATGAATCAGGAAATCGAACTTTTGGAATTTTTGTAGATGATCCCGGAACGGTCATCTTTGATGTGGGCGAGACCAGGATGGAGGATCTTGTGATCACAGCTGGTGCCGATTGTGTGATCTATGTGATAGAGGGAGAAAGCCTGAAGGATATCGTGAAGCAATTCCGGAAACTGATCGGGCGAAGCTATATTGCACCGAAGTGGGCATTCGGATACCAGCAGTCACGCTGGAGTTATATGACGGAGGATGAAGTCCGGGAAGTTGTGGATGGACATCGTAAAAATGGAATTCCGCTGGATGCAGTGTATCTGGATATCGATTACATGGAACGGTATAAGGATTTTACCGTTAATCAGGAAACATTTCCGAATTTTAAAGAATTTACATCAGAGATGAAAGAACAGAGCATACATCTGGTTCCAATCATTGACGCAGGTGTGAAGATTGAAGAAGGTTATCCGGTCTATGAAGAAGGGATTCGGGAAAATTATTTCTGTAAAGATGAGGATGGAGAGGACTTTGTGGCTGCGGTATGGCCGGGGAAGGTGCATTTCCCAGATGTATTGAATTCGAAAGCCAGAGCATGGTTTGGCGAAAAATATCGTTTCCTGATGGAACAGGGAATCGATGGATTCTGGAATGATATGAATGAACCGGCAATTTTCTATTCGGAAAAGAATCTGAAAAAGGTGCTGGAAGAATTAGAGGGGATGAAAGGGAAAAATCTGGACCTCAATGCATTTTTCCATATGACGGATCTGGTGGCAAAGCTTTCGAATAATCCGCTGGATTATCAGAGTTTCTATCATGATATGGATGGTGTAAGGATCCGCCATGACCGGGTGCATAATCTGTATGGATTCAACATGACAAGGGCAGCCTCGGAAGCATTTGATCAGATAGAGCCAGAAAAACGGACGCTGTTGTTCTCCAGGTCTTCTTACATTGGAATGCACCGGTATGGCGGGATCTGGACCGGAGATAATAATGCCTGGTGGGGACAACTTCTTCTTAGCATTCAGCAGATGCCGGCATTAAATATGTGCGGTATCCTGTATACAGGATCCGATATCGGAGGATTCGGCAGTGATACAACCGAAGATTTGCTGATGCGCTGGCTGGAATTTGCAATGTTTACACCGTTGATGCGGAATCACGCGGCAATGGGAACAAGGCATCAGGAAGTATATCAATTTGAACATATGGATGTGTTCCGGAATCTGATCCGTATGCGTTATGGTCTCCTTCCATATATTTACAGTGAATATATGAAGGCGGTTCTGAATGACGAAATGTATTTCCGACCTCTGGCATTCGATTATCCGGAAGATGAGCAGGCGTACCGGGTAGAGGATCAGCTGCTGGTTGGTGAGAGTATTATGATTGCGCCAGTTTATACACAGAATGCGAAAGGACGTTATGTATATCTGCCGGAAGACATGCTGATGGTTCGTATGAAATCTCTGGAAGAGAGAGTCTGTGAGGTTGTCGAGAGAGGGCATTATTATATGGATATGGCTCTGGATGAGGTGGTGATCTTTGTACGGAAGAATTATATGCTGCCACTGGCGGTTCTGGATGAGGATGTAAGATCGACATCGGATGTAAATGAAGATCAGCTGGAGTGGATTGGCTATACGGAAGATGTGGCAGAGTATGTATTATACAATGATGACGGAACATCCAGAAAGTATACTCCGGAATCTGAGTGGGAAAAGATCAGATTAACAAAAGAAGAATTCGATTTCTAAATGAAAGTGCGGGATATCTGGGAGAACAGAATCCTGCATTTTCTTGACAATAAAATCCTACAGATGTAATATTTAAAGAAGAGAACAAAAGACAATGTAAGATCAACAGATTGAAAAAGGATGTAAAAATGAATCTAAAAGTGAAGATGAAAAAGGCAGGAGTGTACATAGCAGTGCTGGCTGTTCTGGCTGGAGGCTGTGGGAGGGAAGACAAGGACTCTTTACAGTATGAAGATGCTTTAGCAATAGAAGAAAAAGAGAATTCTGATCAGCAAGAAGCTTTGCAAGAATTGTGCGAAGATTCAGAACATCTGGCAGAGGGATATCGGGAAATCTATGAAAATGGTAAGAAATACCAGACGATGAACACCCTGGAAGGAAAGCAGCAGATTCTGAATTATTTAGGAAACAAAGGATATGCGGCTGTTGATGCTGAGAATCAGATCAATATGGTAAATTCGGATCAAGTGGAAGATTTTTGTGCAAAGGCGAAGAAAAGGCAGGATGCAGAGGCAACAATATTTTCTGTTATAGATGAAGGCGCATTTATCCGATATACCATGCAAACAAGAGAGGGGAATATTGATGTGGTTGTTAGTTCCCTGAAATGGGAAGGAGACAGCCCCAAAGCAGAGTATGTCCAGTCCTTTCAGGCATATACGTGGAATTATACGGAGAATGGGTATTTCATTATAGAAAGATATCTTCCAGAAGGGTATGATGGCGCAATCGGTCAGACTGGTTTTCGTGTAAAGCCATTGGATGAGACATGCAGAGAACTGAATCAAAAGTATGTGATGCCAATTGGATATGAGCGGAATAATCTGTTGATTACAGACTGGTCGGAAGATGATTTTGCGGATCTGAATTTTGGAGATCTGTATGATCGTATGTATGAGATGAAATATGGAGAGTCCTTGCCTTATGATGTAGAACTGGATGGCGCGAAGTATGAAATACCCAAAGAAGATTTTGAAAGTGTCCTGAAGACGTATCTGAAGATAGATTCGTCGGTAGTGGAAAAGAAGGCGGGATATCATACAGACTCACAGACCTATCCTTATTATGCGAGGGGAATGGAGGAGTATGAGATGCCTTATGAGCCATATCCGGAGGTGATTTCATATGAAGAACAGGCAGATGGCACGATCAAGCTGATGATTCAGGGGGTCTGGATCATGGAGAATTCGGATCGGGTCATCTCCAGTGAATTAGTGATTCGTCCACTGGATAACGGATCATTTCAATATGTGTCGAATCATGTGACGGACAGAAATAGAGAACTTCAGGAAAGATGGTATGTACCAAGAAAGACATTAAAGTGGCCGATGCAACTGCACCGGCCACTTTAGGAAGGAAATGGAAAAACTAATCTATGTAAATTTTACTTATTGTTAGGCGAAGTCCAGTAATTATGCAAAATATAAAAGAATAAGCACAACTACCGTCTTCTTTATTTGTTATATTTATTATATCGGGAAATTATGAATCGGATGTGTCGGAAATCGGAAGGATTTCTAAAATTTCTTAAGAAAAACATAAGACCATATATCAAATTAATAAAGAAACGCAGCAGGAGGGATTTGAACCCCCGGAACCTTGCGGTTCTTCTGCTTTCGAGGCAGATGCCATCAGCCGCTCGACCACTGCTGCATGAATGCATTATAACACAGATGGCCGAACGCTGTGAATACCTAATTTATTTTTTATCTTAGACCGGCATCAGCAGGGAAAGAAATTTTTCATAGTTTACCCCATCATTGTAAGGAATTTGTTCCTTGACAGAGTCTTTAAGGGCATATTCCAAAAAGTTTCCGGCTGTGAATATAAGGTCCGGAAGTTTATCGCCCCTGGCAATTCCGGCAGCAATGCAGGAAGCAAAAAGATCACCGGTTCCGGAATAATGTCCTCCAATATAAGGAAATGCAATAAAATATGGTTCTGCGTTTCCTAGATATAGATTCCCTATTTGAGGTGTGCCATCCTGATCGGTGGTATGGATTCCTGTGATGATAATTTTTTTTGGCGAGGACTGACATAGATTCTGTCCAAGATTGCGTAATTCCTTTATAAATTCTTTATCAGAAAGACCGGATTGCATGATCTCAGCATAATCTGTATCGGTAAGCAGGCAGAACTCCGTCAGATTCGGTGTGATGATATCTGCACGTAATACCAGTTGTTTCATTTGTTCCAGAAGTTCTGAGGTATACATATCATAGGTCTGGCCGTCATCCCCCATAACCGGATCTACCAGAAGAAAAGTTCCTGGTTCCTTAAATGTATCGATAAAATGAAAGATTTGCTGAATCTGACTTACACTGGCAACATATCCGGTGTAGATTCCATCAAAATGCTGATCAAGCTTTAGCCATTCGGAACGATATATTTCCATTTTATCTGTATAATCATCACAATAATAGCTGGGATATTCTGTTTGTGCAGTTAAAATGGCAGTTGGAAGAGGACAGGGGTGTACCCCCATTGATGAGAGGACAGAAATCGCTGCAGTCAAGGAGCATCTTCCAAGCCCGGATAAATCATTGATAACGGCTATCTTTTTCATAATTCAGGGACTCCTTTGTATGGTTTATTTGTATTTCATATCTTAACATTGAAGTGGAGGGATTGAAAAGTCCAGATTTTATGAAAGTAGGCGATCCAGTAGTAAGAAAAGTTCCAAATTTAAAGTCATAAAATGATTCTCAAATTTTTTTGCGTAAATTTGAAAAAACATGTTGACAGAAAGAAAACTCTGGGATATAATAAATATCGCTGTGGTGATGAATTACAGTTATGTGCGCGTAGCTCAGCTGGATAGAGCGTCTGGCTACGGACCAGAAGGTCGGGAGTTCGAATCTTCTCGCGCACGTGTGAAACCTTGCAGATGATCTGCAAGGTTTTTTTGCGTTAAAGGGGACTGTGTTTCCGCAGAGTAAAAAACAGAATTGACAAATATGATCATTAATGAAATATTTATAGTTAGATATCACCTGTGCTGAATAATGAATTAGGAGGAGCATTTTTATGAAAAGATCAAAAATTAATCAGGAAATCAGACATATGGAAAACATGATCCGAGAGCATGGATTTGTGATCCCGCCGTTCTGTAACTGGACACCGGAAGAATGGAAAACAAAAGGAAGTGAATATGATGAGATCCGTGATAATATGCTTGGATGGGATATTACTGATTATGGACTGGGAAGATTCGATGAAGTAGGATTTTCTCTGATCACTCTTCGAAATGGGAACCAGAAAAACGCTAAGTATACAAAAGTGTATGCGGAAAAACTGCTGCTTGTGAAAGAGGGGCAGATGGCACCGATGCATTTTCACTGGAACAAGATGGAAGATATTATCAACCGTGGCGGAGGAAATGTTCTGATCACAGTATACAATTCTACGGAAGATGAGGAGCTTGCAGATACGGATGTAACGGTCCACTGTGACGGAAGAGAGTACGTGGTGGCAGCGGGAAGCAGTATCAGACTGACTCCTGGAGAGAGCATCACCATCTATCCGTACATGTATCACGATTTTCATGTGGAAGAAGGAACCGGTGATGTGCTTCTCGGGGAAGTGTCTATGTGTAATGATGATGAGCATGATAATCGTTTCTATGATGAAGTGAAACGTTTCGCTGAGATTGAAGAGGATGAAGAACCTTATCGTCTGCTTTGCAATGAATATCCTGAAGTGAAATAAATAGAAATCAGCGAGTGAAAAATGTTTTTTATAGGACTTAAGGCTAGCCACCACGATGGTGGTTTGGTACAATAGATGCAAAGAGAGAGGTGAAAAAAATGGCGAAATATGTAATGGCACTGGATGCAGGAACCACCAGTAACCGGTGTATTTTGTTTAATGAAAGAGGAGAGATCTGCAGTGTTGCCCAGAAGGAATTCACCCAGTATTTCCCAAAACCGGGCTGGGTAGAGCATGATGCAGACGAGATCTGGTCGACACAGCTTGGAGTAGCTGTGGAAGCAATGAGTAAGATTGGGGCGACAGCAGAAGATATTGCGGCCATCGGGATTACCAATCAGAGAGAGACGGTAATTGTCTGGGATAAAAATACCGGGGAGCCTGTATATCACGCGATTGTATGGCAATGCAGAAGAACAGCAGAATATTGTGACAGCCTGAAGGAACGGGGACTGACGGATCTCATACGTAAAAAAACGGGGTTGATTATAGACGCTTATTTTTCGGCCACTAAGATCCGCTGGATTCTTGAACATGTAGAGGGCGCAAGAGAAAGAGCTGAGCGCGGAGAATTACTGTTTGGTACGGTAGAGACATGGCTAATCTGGAAATTGACAAAGGGGAAAGTGCATGTTACAGATTATTCGAATGCATCCCGAACCATGCTTTTTAATATAAATACATTGGAGTGGGATGAAGAAATCCTGAAGATTTTGAATATTCCGGCTTCTATGCTCCCGGAACCAAAGCCGTCCAGCTGTGTATATGGAAATGCAGATACTTCTTATTTTGGAGGGCCAATCCCGATTGGTGGGGCTGCGGGAGACCAGCAGTCAGCATTATTTGGACAGACTTGTTTTCAGGCAGGTGAAGCCAAAAATACGTATGGAACCGGATGTTTCCTTTTGATGAATACGGGAGAGAAACCAGTGTTTTCTGAAAATGGCCTGGTAACTACGATTGCCTGGGGGCTGGATGGAAAAGTATACTATGCTCTGGAAGGTTCTATCTTTGTCGCAGGAGCAGCGATTCAGTGGCTCAGAGATGAGATGCGTCTGATTGATTCTGCAGCTGATTCAGAGTATATGGCGAAAAAAGTAAAGGATACAAACGGATGTTACGTAGTACCTGCATTCACAGGTCTTGGTGCACCGCACTGGGATCAGTATGCGAGAGGAACGATTGTGGGAATTACCCGGGGAGTGAATAAGTATCATATTATCCGTGCAACTCTGGAATCGCTGGCATACCAGGTGAATGACGTGCTCCAGGCAATGGAAGCAGATTCTAAAATTGCGCTGAGTGCGCTGAAAGTAGATGGAGGAGCCAGCGCGAACGATTTCCTGATGCAGACTCAGGCAGATATTATCAATGCTCCGGTCAAGCGTCCACAGTGCATTGAAACCACTGCAATGGGAGCAGCATATCTGGCAGGGCTGGCAGTGGGTTACTGGAGGGATAAGGAAGAAGTAATCCAGAACTGGGCGATAGACAGAATTTTTGAACCAGAGATTGAAGAAACGGTCAGAAACAAAAAAATCAAAGGATGGAATAAGGCTGTGAAGTATGCATTTGACTGGGCAAAAGATGAAGAATAAGGAAGGGCAGAAGGAGACATTTTGAACATGGAGAAGAAGATATTGAGTTGTAAAGGCTGTCCCAATAAATGTCAGTTGGAAATTGAGATTGAAAATGGAGAAGTTCTGGATGTTACAGGGAATCGCTGCATGAAGGGATATGCTTATGCACAAGAAATTGTAAATAGTCAAGAGAATGAACTGTAAAAGTGCATAAAAAGGAATCTTTTTTCTAGACTTTTATGTAAAGATGTACTAATATAGTACTATCGGCAACAATTTTAGAAGGAAGGAAGAAATTTAGAAATGAAAAAAAATGTTATTGTAGGACAATCAGGGGGACCAACAGCAGCAATTAATGCAAGTCTTGCAGGTGTATATCGTACAGCAAAGGATCGTGGAGCAAATAAAGTGTATGGAATGCTTCACGGAATTCAAGGATTATTGGAAGAAAAATATATTGATCTTTCTGAACATATCAAGACGGAACTGGATGCAGAGCTGTTGAAGAGAACACCGGCAGCATTCCTTGGCTCCTGTCGATTCAAACTGCCAGAGATTCATGAGAACAGAGAAGTATACGAAAAAATCTTCTCTATTCTTGATAAACTGGAGATTGAAGCATTTATCTACATCGGTGGAAATGATTCCATGGATACCATTAAAAAATTGTCAGATTACGCAATTATTACAGGTCATCCAACCAGATTCGTAGGATGCCCGAAGACGATTGATAATGACCTTGCACTTACGGACCATACACCAGGATATGGCAGTGCTGCTAAGTATATCGGTACATCTATGAAAGAAATTATCCGTGACAGCTTCTGCCTGGAATATGCAAAAGGTGTAGTTACGATCGTAGAGATCATGGGACGTAATGCAGGATGGCTGACAGGCTCTGCAGCATTATCTAAGGGTGAAGACTGTGAAGGACCGGATCTGATCTACCTGCCGGAGATTCCTTTTGATATTCATAAATTCAGCGCAAAGATCAAAGAACTTCTGGAAGAGAAGACTTCTATCGTTGTAGCAGTATCTGAAGGTATTCGCACAGAAGACGGAACATATGTCTGCGAACTTGGAAACAGCATCGATTTCGTAGATGCATTTGGACATAAACAGTTATCCGGAACAGCTTCTTATCTGTCAAGCTTTGTGGCTGGTGAGATTGGATGTAAGACTCGTGCGATTGAGCTCAGTACACTTCAGCGTGCTGCATCACATGCTGCATCTCGTGTAGATATCCTGGAAGCATATCAGGTAGGTGGTGCTGCTGTGAAGGCTGCAGATGAAGGAGATTCTGGAAAAATGGTAGTTCTTCAGAGATTGTCTGATGATCCTTATCAGTGCGGAACAGAAGTAAAAGATGTTCATAAGATTGCGAACGATGAGAAACTTGTTCCGAGAAGCTGGGTAAATGAAGAAGGAACTTATGTTACAAACGAATTTATTTCTTATGTAAGACCTTTGATTCAGGGTGATGTATCACCAGTTATGGTTGATGGTATTCCAAGACATCTGTATACACCAAAGGAATTGAGTCATAGAAAATAAGAAGAGATAACGGAAACTGACTGTGATTGCCATAGTCAGTTTCTTTTTTTGAAAAATTCAAAAAAGTACTTGTAAATTCCAAAAGAATCTAGTAATATATGATTACTATATATTTAAAAATAAATTTAAATTTATTAATTATACAATTAACAAAGGAGTGGTGCGATGTCAAAAAAAGAAGGATATGATGTACTGCGACTGATAGAGCACGGACAGATCTGTTATATCAGTTCGGAATACATTCAGGGAATGACATTGGTCAGACAGTTGAAGCAGGCAAAGTTATCAAAGCAGCAGTTGCTTTTGTGGATACAGGAAATTGTAAAACAGCTGGAGCTGATTCACAGGTGCAGAGGGAATCCATGTTATCAATATGTAAATCCGTACAGTGTGATTGTATCAGAAGATCAGAAAATCTATTTTCTGGATCTGCAGGCAGGCTCGAACCAGGAGATGTTAAGAATGATGCGGAGACGGGAAATACGGGAACATTTCCTTCCGCCACAGGAAAATTATTATCAAAAATCCAGTTTAGAGATGGATATCTATGGACTTGGAAGAACAATACAGTATCTTCTGGCCCAGACAAAACCGGATCCCCCTCTTGGCAGGTGGGAAGAAATTAAGATTCAAAAAATCATTTCGAAATGCCTGAAATGGCAGTCAAAAAGATCTTATCATAATTTATCAGAAATTCGAAAACAAATTCCAGAATACAAGCGAAAAGAGAAAAGAAAAACACGAAAATTAAAAAGGAAAATCCTGGTAGGAATAGGAATTTTATCTTTTGCAGCTACAGGAAAATATGTTGTAACTGCCAGTGATAGATGGAATTTTCAAGTGGAAGATGAAAAGGAAGCTGGCAATGAGTCAGCAGAAGTCGAAGTGAAAACGGAGTATCAGAATGGTCAGCAACATGCAATGGATTACATAGATCTTGCATTGGCATATTTTCTGGATGTAGATGACTATGAAAAGAGCATGGAATGTTTGCAGAAGGTTTATGGAAATGAGATTTGCGCAGATGACCTGGAAAAGATTATAGCCGTAGCTGCAGGAAAAGAGGAGATAGACGATTTAGACAATTATATGGAATGTCTGGAGCATCTTGAGCAAAATATGCCCGTGTCAAAATCGGATTCTTATGAGAGATGCCTGATCCGGGGTTACCAGATCCTTGAGACAAAAGAGGCTGCGGAGCAGATTGTTCGTATTGGCAAACGTTTTCTGGAACGGGAAGAAGTGAATGAGGAAGGAGTGTATGAAGTGAAAGAAGCAATGATTACAGCCTGTGAAAATCTGGAAGAGAATGAGGAAGCTGCAGAAATCTGTGTAGAGCTATTAGGAATGGAGACACAGTATGGGAAAAAAGAAGAATTATATAAAAGGGCGGTAATGCTGTACGTAAAATGTGACAAAAGCGATAGGGCACTTGAGGTCTGTGGACAGGGAGTAAGAGAAATGGAGAATTCTGATGAATTAAAGCTTCTTCATATTCGGCTTTTGTGTGGAGAAACGTCTATTCATAGAGATTTGTGCGCACAGACAATTCAGGGATATATCCGGAAGAATCCTGGACTTTTGGAAACGGAAGAATTTCTAAAGTTACAAAAAGAGTATGAAATACGAGTGGAAGGAGAAGAAGTATGGGTTGGAAGATCAGGAGAATCATAGCGTTATTTGCAATACTGGGAATCATATTTGTACAACAGTCGAAATATATAGACCTGGTATATGCCAAAGAAAACTGGAATCCTTTTGAACCACAACAGGAAGAAGAAGGTAAAACAGAAAGCGAAAAAGGGGAAGAAGGCGAAAAAGAGGAAGAAGGCGAAAAAGAGGAAGAAGGCGAAAAAGAGGAAGAAGGCGAAAAAGAGAAAGAAGGAGAAAAAGGCGAGAATGGAGAGACGATTGAGGAAGAAATCGAATGTTTTCAAATTACGATTCCAGAAGAGGATGGTAAAAATGGGTATTACATAACAAAACCGGAAGTGAAGCTGTGGCATGTTGGAAATCCAGGTGTGACAAAATACCAGTTTACTGATGGAGAAGGGAATATATCAGAAGGCGAGTTAAGAAAGGGAGAAGAGAGGTGGATATTTTCGGAAGAATTTACAGAAGGAAAAAATCATCTTTCCGTATGGATGGAAGAGGAGGAAGGAGAGAAAATTGAGGAATTTTCTCTGGAAAAAGACTTGTTTGTGGATACACAGAAACCTACATTAAAATTGCAGGTGCCAAATGGATTTGATGCATGGTATCAAAAAAGTGTTTTATTAAGTGCTTTTGCAGAAGACGGAGTGGACGGAAGCCAGATCAATGAAGTTTCCTGTTCTTATGGAGATCAGGAAATCGCAAGAAGCAGGAATGAAAACGTTTCATTTCTGATTCAACAGGCTTCTGTGAAAGGAGAAGGAGTAGTCATTTCAGTCAGAGCAACAGACCGGGCAGGAAATCTTACGGAAAAATCGTGCAGAATCTATATTGATCAGAATCCTCCGAAGGCTTCTTTGGAAGGAGTTCAGGATTATATGATTACAAGTCAGGCGGTAAATGTTACCTATAAAGTGGAGGAAGAAAACGGGATTGGGAATCTGAATGCGCAGACAACCTGGGAAGACACAGAGGGAAATGTAAAAAATCTTCCGGTAAATGAATGGAAGGATACTGAGCAGGGAAGGTCTGCTGTACAGACATTGAAAGAAGATGGAACTTATCAATTAAACATGGAAGTAAAGGACTTGGCAGGTTTTTCATCACAGATTACCAGTCAGATTATGATTGATAGTACCAACCCGGTCATTCGATATGTAGATCAGGTGAATGGAAAGTGCCTTCAGAGTTTTTGCTGGGATTATCCAATGGAAGAATGGATCCAGGATTACACTAGCTGTACGTATATTGTCCAACTGGATGGGAAACTTTATCATATGGGAGAAAATATTACAAAGGAGGGCAGGCATATACTGAGCGTACAGGCAGTAGATTCTGCCGGAAATGTTGGAGAAGCCAGAGCTGAGTTCATAATCGATCATACTCCTCCCAAAATACAGTTTGGTAATGTGGAAGAGAGCCAACAGTATGAAAAGGAAAGAACATTTCAAGTAGAAGTGGAAAATTCAGAGGACTGGATTGAAGAAATGAAAATCAATGGAGAAGTGCAGATGATTGACTTAAAACAAAATAAAGTAACGTATACTGTGAAGGAAGAACAATCTTATGAAATAGAAATTCTTGCATCGGATCAGGCAGGAAATCAAGCTGTTGCCAGAAGGAATTTTAAGATTATTCCAGAAAAGACGATTTTGCAAAAATTGACGGCACCGATTGAAAAGAGATTCATGCAGCATGTGGATTCAAAGGAGGAAGAGAAAACAGAAACTCAGAAACCAGAATATGGGAAAATGGCAGCGGGAGTGCTGGCGGCAGGTATGGCTGTGGTAATGGCGCTGGGAGGAATCTGGTATCGAAAAAGACCTCATGAAAGGGAGGATGCCGGGTAACCACTTCTGCAGTTCCCGGCATGTATTATGAAAAAGTTTATTCAAAATAGTATTGTTATACTAGATAGCATCTTTTGTATTTCTTTGATGATTTTAGTATAAGATGAACCTGTGAAGAAAGAATGTTAAAGAAATGAAAGTTTTTTGAAAGATAAATGAACAAATTGTTAACGTGTAGAATTTGCAAAGAATATATTGGAAAATCGCTGAAAATGATTTATACTAGTAGAAGTTATTTTGAGGAAAGGTTGTGAAGCGATGAAGTATATTTCATTTGCGATTCCATGCTATAATTCACAGGAATATATGGCGAATGCGATTGAGAGTATTCTTCCGGGTGGTGAGGATGTAGAAATTATTATTGTAAATGATGGATCAAAAGACAGAACGTCTGAGATTGCACATGAATATATGGAAAAATATCCGAGTATTATTCGTGTAGTGGATAAAGAGAATGGTGGACATGGAGATGCGGTGAATTCAGGCCTTAGCCATGCGCAGGGAAAATACTTTAAAGTAGTAGACAGTGATGACTGGGTGGATCGGGAATCGTTAGAAAAGATTCTGGCATTGCTGCATAATCTGGAAGAAGAGCAGACGACTATTGATATGTTGATTTCCAATTATGTTTATGAAAAAGTCGGGGCGACGCATAAGAAAGTGATTCATTATCGAAATGTCCTGCCACAGGATTGGGTGTTCAAATGGGACGATATCGGACATTTCCGATTAGATCAGTACATATTGATGCATTCGGTTATCTATCGTACGGATATGCTGAAATTAAGCCAGATTCATCTGCCGAAGCATACGTTTTATGTAGATAATATCTATGTGTATTATCCGCTGCCTTATGTAAGAAAGATTTACTATCTGGATGTGGATTTTTACCGGTATTATATCGGAAGGGAAGATCAGTCTGTCAATGAGAAGATTATGATAAAGCGTCTGGATCAGCAGATATTTGTGACCAAGACCATGATCGATATGTACCAGCTGAAAGATGTGAACAGCAAGAAGCTTCGGCAATATATGATCAATTATCTGGCAATTATGATGACAGTATCTTCAATTCTTTGTATACGTTCAAAGTCAAAAGAAAATCTGGAGAAGAAGAAAGAATTGTGGGAATATCTGAAGAAGAAAGATCTTAAGACCTTTATAAAAATCCGTTATGGAATTCTGGGTCAGACTATGAATATCCCTGGAAAACCAGGACGTAAGATATCTTCTCTTGCATACTCGGTTGCAAGAAGACTGATCGGATTTAATTAAATCAAATGAACTATGAATAATTTAACAGCCATATCACATACTAATGATAATGAAGAAAAGGAGTATGTGATATGGCTGTTGACTTTAAAAGAAGTAAAACGAAAGAAAATCTGATGAGGGCATTTGCCGGAGAAAGTCAGGCGAGAAACCGGTATACGATAGCTGCACAGACTGCAAGAGCTCAGAAAATGTATGCCGTCAGCGAAGTGTTTTTATTTACCGCAGAGCAGGAACGTGCGCACGCAAAACGATTCTATGATCTGTTGAAAAATCAGGCAGGAACTACAATAGAGATAGACGGAAGCTATCCGATAGACCATTTTGACAGTATCCCGGAACTTTTGAAATCGGCACATCATAATGAGATGGAAGAAGCGGACGATGTATATCAGGCATTTGGTGAAGAGGCAAAGGAAGAGGGAATCATAGAAGCGGCATCCGCATTTTTTCATATCGCAAAGATAGAAGCGGTCCATGCAAGACGTTTTGAAAAATTGGCGGAATTGCTGGAAACCGGACGGTATTTTGAATCAAGTGAAACGGAATACTGGATGTGTCTGAATTGTGGAAATATTCATAAAGGGACCAGAGTCCCGGAAGTATGTCCCGTATGCCTGGAAGAAAAAGGATATTTTATTCCTGCGGATCTGGCACCCTATCTTCGGGAGGATCTGATGGTGATTTATTAAAGTTCAAATAAATAATAAGTAATTTGATGAAGAAGGAAAGTTATGACAAGTCAGAAGTTAGAAAATCTGCTGAATCTGGCGTTGGATGCTACGGAAGAGGAAAGGGAAAAATCGCTGAATCTGGATGTAGGATATAATCCGATTGAAAAAGAATGGGATCTGATCGTGAAGTATTCAGGAAATCTGGAAGAGGTTCGGATGCTGGCAAGTCAGGTGGTTGAGCTGCAAAATGAGTATGCAGTCATTACAATCCGGGAATCTCGGATAGAACGTCTGGTACAGATTCCTGAAGTGGAATATGTGGAAAAGCCGAAAAGATTATTTTTTCAAGTCGCAAATGGAAGACGGGTGTCCTGTATTGATGAAGTACAGGGTTCCCGCCTTTCTTTAACGGGCCAGGGAATTCTGGTAGCAGTGATTGATTCCGGAATTGACTATGCAAATGTGGACTTCAGGAATGCGGATGGAACTACGAGGATCCGTGTCCTCTGGGATCAGTCGATCCTGCCGGGAGAAGGAAGAATACCACCAGAAGGCTATGCATTTGGTGCTGAGTATACAGAAGGACAGATCAATGAGGCACTTATGCAGTCATCACCGCAGATGCAGAGAGAGCTGGTACCGAGCGTAGATTATTCGGGTCATGGCACAGCTGTTACAGGAATCGTGGCCGGGAATGGACGGGGAAGCAACGGAAGATACGCAGGAGTTGCCATGCAGAGTCAATTGATTGTTGTGAAACTGGGAAATCCCAGGCAGGAAGGATTCCCTCGAACGATTGAACTAATGGAAGGGCTGGATTATGTTGTACGAAAAGCTCTGGAGTTTCGCATGCCGGTTGCCGTGAATATTAGTTTTGGCAATACATACGGATCACATGA
>JALEKG010000001.1 GCA_022769185.1 Dorea sp.
ATGCTTCGGCCGATGAAGTCCCTCTTCTGATGCAGTGGGATCAGCGCTGGGGATATAAGGAATATGCGGGGGCACCAATGGGATTAAGCGGATGCGGACCAACCTGCCTTTCCATGGTGACCATCTATCTGACAGGGGATACTTCTAAGAATCCTGTATGGATGGCAGATTTTGCAACGGAACACGGATATGCGGTGGATGGCGTTGGAAGTGACTGGTCACTGATGTCCCGGGGAGGCATGGAACTGGGGCTCGATGTAACAGAGATTCCGGCAGATAGAGAACGCGTGGAGAACAATCTTTCCGTGGGGAATCCAATTATTGCAATTATGGGCCCTGGAGATTTTACCAGCGATGGTCATTTCATCGTGCTGACAGGAATGGAAGATGGGAAATGGACGGTCAATGATCCGAACAGTAGGAAAAATTCGGAGAAGGACTGGAATCCAGATACAGTACTGGGACAGGCCAGAAATCTATGGGTGTTCCGAAATGTTGCATATGAATAATCAGATACAAGTGTTAGTAGCGAAATAGTACGAATGAGGAGAAGAAAAACGATGTGCGGTATTTGTGGATTTGTTGGGGAGCAGGAGCAACGGGAAACAGTGTTAAGGAATATGATGGAGGCAATCCGTCATCGGGGGCCAGATGCGAAGGGAACCTATGAAGGAGATGGTGTATCATTAGGCTTCTGTAGATTGTCGATTATTGATCTGGAGAGCGGAAATCAGCCACTTTACAATGAAAATGGGACGTTAAGCCTTGTGTTTAATGGGGAAATCTATAATTATCGGGAGCTTCGCGAGGAACTGAAACGGAAAGGACATATATTTTCCACAGAGACAGATTCTGAAGTTTTACTGCATGGATATGAAGAGTACGGGAAAAAGTTATTGAAAAAGCTAAGAGGCATGTTTGCATTTGCCATCTGGGATTCTGAGAAAAAGCAATTATTTGCAGCAAGAGATTTCTTTGGAATTAAGCCATTCTACTATGCGGTGATAGGAGGCCGTTTTGTCTTTGCATCTGAATTAAAAAGTATCTTGAAATTTCCTGGGTGCCCGAAAAAAGTCAATGAAAGAGCACTGGAACAGTATCTTTCCTTTCAGTATTCTGCTATGAATGAAACGTTTTTTGAAGGGATTTATAAATTGTCGCCGGGGCATTTTCTGACATATAAGAAGAATCATCTGGTAATCAACCAATATTATTCACCGGAATTATTGCCGGAAGATATGGAAGATGATCAGATAGAAAAAGAACTGGAACGTGTGCTGGAAATGTCACTGAAACGTCATATGGTCAGTGATGTGGAGGTCGGGGCGTTCCTTTCTGGTGGAATCGATTCGAATTATGTGGCAGCAGGATTTCAGGGGAAGAAAGTATTTACGGTTGGTTTTGGCAGTAAAAATAATCGTTACAGTGAGATCGAAAGAGCAGAAGAACTGGCACAGATCCTGCCGGTGGAGCATTATTCCAAAGTCATTACAAAGGAAGAATTCTGGGATGCAGTGCCGGAAGTCATGTATTATCTGGATGAGCCAAGTGGTGATGCTTCTGCAATCGCACTTTATTTTGTGGCAGGAGAAGCTGCAAAGCAGGTAAAGGTGGTGTTATCCGGGGAAGGTGCTGACGAATTCTTTGGCGGATATAATATCTACCGGGAGCCGGAAGCCTTAAAATGGATGTCCTGGATTCCGGAAAAGATCCGCAGATTGATTGCAAATGTAGCGAAGCATCTCCCAGATATGAAAGGAAGGGATTATCTGATCCGCGCAGGAATTCCGATAGAAGAGCGCTATATCGGAAATGCAAATATCTTTTGTACACAGGAGAGAAGGATGCTCTTAAAGAGGCCATCAGGGGCTTTCTCAACGGAAGCGTTTTTAAGCGGCCAATATGAAACTGCTGGTAATTTGAAAAAGATGGAGAAAATGCAGCAGATTGATATCAATAACTGGCTTCCGGGAGATATCCTTCAAAAGGCTGACAGAATGAGTATGGCCCATTCCCTGGAACTGCGAGTCCCATATCTGGATTACGATATCTTCGAACTGGCGAGGAGACTTCCGGAGAGTGCTAAGATCCGGAACCATCAGACAAAGTACATGTTCCGGAAGGTGGCAGCAAAAAAGCTTCCGGAACAGATGGCGAATCGGAAAAAACTGGGATTTCCGGTACCGATCCGGGTGTGGATCAAGGAAGAACCCTGGAAAAGCGAGATCGAAAAAGCATTTACCAGCGAGTCGGCAAAGCAATATTTTCACGAAGAAAAACTGCTAGAACTGTTGGAAAAACATGTGAGCGGAAAACAGGATAACAGTAGGAAAATATGGACGGTATATATGTTTCTCGTGTGGCATCAAGTGTATTTGGGAGAAGGTTTTGTAGAATAAAATTTCGTATGCCCTTATTGCTTCTTTTTTCCCACATTTATGCAATTGTATGCTACTATTTAATCAACGAGCATATTGCGAAGAAAGAATATGTCAGAGAAAAGGAGGGATTTTCCATGAGTGATATGAAAGAAAAATTACATACTGGGGAACTTTATCTTCCGGGCGACGAGGACATTATAAAGGAGCAGGTGGTCTATCAGGATCTGTTATGTGACTATAACCAGACGAAACCGTCGGAATCGGAAAAAAGAGCAGAAATGCTGAAACGCATGTTGGGGGATTGCGGAGAAGGTGTCTATATTGAAGCACCGTTTTATGCGAATTTTGGCGGTCATCATTGTCATTTTGGAAAGATGGTTTATGCCAACTATAATCTGACCTGTGTAGATGATACGCATATCTATGTCGGAGATTATACGATGTTTGGCCCGAATGTTACGATTGCGACGGCAGGGCATCCGATTCTGCCGGAACTTCGGGAGAATCTGTATCAGTACAATATGCAGGTTCATATCGGAAGAAACTGCTGGATCGGAGCTGGAGCAATTATTATGCCGGGCGTTACGATCGGAGACAATACAGTGATCGGAGCCGGAAGCGTTGTGACAAAAGATATTCCGGCAAATGTAGTTGCAGTGGGAAATCCATGCAGAGTCATGCGTGAGATTGGCGAGCGCGATAAACAGTATTACTATAAGGATAGACAGATTCATTGGGACGAGATGGAGAAAGAATAGAAAGAATGGGGGAATGGTGTATGATTTTTATACCATTCCCCATTTCTGACTGTAATTAAAAAGTCGCTGAGGAAATGTGTGGAGCGCTTTATTATCTAATCGGTGATTTCTGGAAAAAGGCGATGTATTTTTCTACGCTGTCGTTTATGTATTTTCCCTTCTTCCATACAAACCCGATCTCCTGCCGGATCGCTGGTGTAACGGGGATTCCAATCAGTCCTGGCAGGTTTTTCATCAGCGAAGAGTAGAGGAATGCGCCGCCCAGATTATTTTGAATGAAGTTCTGGATGGTGTATAACTGGCTGGCATGCATGATTACATTGGGTTTTGCCCCGATCCCTTCAAAGCGGGAATACAATGTTGTATTTAAAACGGAGTCCGTATTATACATGATCAGTTTTTCTTCTTTTAACATCTCGATGGAGATTGTTTTTTCTTTTGCCAGATGATGCTCGGGCGAAACACAGAATACGATCCGGTCAGAAAGAAGCTGATGGGAGTTCAGCTTATCTATTTCATAAAAGTTCATATTCACAAGTGCAAGATCCAGAGTTTCCTCTAATACAAGATTGGCAGCCCGGATGGAGCCGTATTCATATAATTCCACAGGAATGGAAGGGTATTCTTGTTGAAAGGCAATCAGCATATCCGGGAAAAATATGGTGCTTAACAGAGGCGGAATGCCGATACGGATCGGAGTGACCTGCCTGCCGAGATCATAGAGTTCAGAAGAGGTCTGGTTAATCGTGTCAAGCAGTCTGCTGGTCTTCTGGTAGAAGATTTCTCCTTCTTTTGTTAAATACATATGGTTTTTCGAACGAGTGAACAGATTGATCGAAAATTCTTTCTCCAATTCCCGAATTGCGTTGGATATTGCAGGCTGGGTTACATAAAGCTTCTGCGCAGCCTGTGTAATACTGTGATAACGACATACAGCACAGAAGTATTCTAATTGAATGATCTTCATAATTTTCCCTTTTCAAAAAATTTTTCTGGATTCAAAATTTAAGCAAAATAAATAAAATCGAACTTTGCATTCATCAAAATTATACCATATTGCAACTAAAAATGCACAAAAATTCAGCCCATCTTAACCTTTTTTTATGGAGTTATAATTATTCGTAAATGTACAAATGAAAATATATTTAATAAAATGAAACCGTAACAAGAAGTAATCATAACGGCCGTCATATTACTTAAGAAAATGAATAAGGATTGGGGGAAAGCAAATGAGTCCATCTACAATTACTTTACTTTTTCTCCTGTTTGCAGTCGTAATGTTCGTGCTGGAAAAAATACCACTGGGCGTCACTTCCATGATCGTCTGCATAGGGTTGGTTGTAACAGGAGTACTGGATGTCCAGACCGCTTTTGCAGGATTTATCGACAGTAATGTGATCCTCTTCGTGGCAATGTTCATTGTCGAAGGTGCATTATTTGAAACGGGCATGGCAAATAAGATCGGCGGAATCGTAACAAAATTTGCAAAAACAGAACGAATGCTGATCGTAGCGATCTTGGTAATCGTTGGATTGATGAGCGGAGTGTTGTCTAATACAGGAACAGCGGCTGTTCTAATTCCAGTAGTGATCGGTATTGCGGCAAAATCAGGATATAAAAGATCCCGGTTACTGATGCCGCTTGTATTTGCAGCGGCAATGGGAGGAAATCTTTCACTGATCGGGGCACCAGGGAATCTGATTGCACAGAGTGCTCTTGAAGAAATGGGTCTGGGATTTGGCTTCTTTGAATATGCAATTGTCGGACTTCCGATTCTGATTGTTGGAATTATTTTTTATGCAACCATCGGATATAAGCTCCTGCCGGACCATGACGTTCAGGATGACGGTGCGTTTGATACACAAAAGGATTTCAGTGATGTACCTGCGTGGAAGCAATGGTTATCCCTGATTATCCTGGTCTTAACTTTGCTTGCAATGATCTTTGAAGATAAGATTGGAATTAAGTTGTGTATCTCGGGAGGAATTGGAGCACTGCTTTTGATCCTGACAGGCGTGATATCTGAAAAAGAAGCATTGAAATCCATCGATCTGAAGACAATCTTCTTGTTTGGAGGAACTCTGTCACTGGCATCTGCGCTGCAGAGTACCGGAGCTGGTGAAAGGATCGCAAATAAAGTGATCGGAGCACTGGGTGAGAATCCTTCCCCATACATTCTGACCTTAGTTGTATTCCTTCTCTGCTGTATCATGACGAACTTTATGTCCAATACAGCAACGACAGCCCTGATGGTTCCGATCTGTCTGTCTATTGCGCAGGGGATGGGAGCAGATCCGAGAGCAGTGCTGATGGCCTGCGTAATTGGAGGTTCCTGTGCATATGCAACACCGATTGGAATGCCTGCAAATACGATGGTTGTAGGAGCAGGAGGATACAAATTTATGGATTATGTAAAATCAGGATTCCCATTAATTATTATTGCAACAATCGTGAGTATGATTATTCTTCCGATTGCATTCCCGTTCTTCCCGTAAGAGAGAAGATATTTACATATTTGACTGTGAAAAACATGCATGCCCACAAGGGTAACATATCATTTAAGGAGTGAAAACTATGGATAAGAAACAACAGGTAGAACAGCTTACCAATTATATGGCTAATTTTGTGTCATATATCGGCAAAGTACTGCCGGATGACATTATTGCCAAGTTGGACGAGCTGGCAGAAAAAGAAGACAGTCCCCTTTCAAAAGTCATTTATCAGACTATGAAGAAGAATCAGGTGCTGGCAAAAGAACTGAACAGACCGAGCTGCCAGGATACAGGTGTATTACAGTTCTGGGTAAAATGTGGAACCAGATTCCCACTGATCGGAGAATTGGAAGCATTATTAAAAGAAGCAGTTGTAAAAGCGACATTTGAGGCACCGCTTCGCCATAATAGTGTGGAAACATTTGATGAATATAATACTGGAAAAAATGTAGGTAAAGGAACTCCGACTGTTTTCTGGGATATTGTTCCGGACAGTGATCAATGTGAGATTTATGCATATATGGCAGGAGGCGGATGTACACTTCCTGGAAAAGCTATGGTTCTTATGCCGGGGGCCGGTTATGAAGGCGTTACCAAATTTGTTATGGATGTGATGACCTCTTACGGACTGAATGCATGTCCTCCGCTTCTGGTAGGCGTAGGTGTGGCAACTTCCGTTGAAACAGCAGCATTGCTTTCCAAGAAAGCATTGATGCGGCCTCTTGGAAGCCACAATGAAAATGAACGTGCAGCATCTATGGAAAAGCTGTTGGAAGACGGTATTAATGCAATCGGACTCGGACCTCAGGGGATGGGTGGAAAATATTCTGTTATGGGAGTTCACATTGAAAACACAGCAAGACATCCTTCTGCAATCGGGGTAGCTGTTAACGTAGGATGCTGGTCACATCGAAGAGGACATATTATATTTGATAAAGATCTGAACTATACAATCACGACACATTCGGGGGTGGAATTATAATGCTGGAAATAAAAGATGGAAAGAAAATCCTTACAACACCGATATCAGCAGATGATCTTGCGGATATTCATATTGGAGACATTGTATATTTAAATGGGAGTATGACAACTTGCAGAGATGTTGCTCATAGAAGACTGGTGGAAGGCGGAAGAGAACTTCCGGTTGATGTAAGAGATGCAGCAATTTTTCATGCGGGACCGATCATCCGTCCTCTGGAAAATGATAAATTCGAGATGGTATCCGTTGGACCGACAACCAGTATGCGTATGGAGAAATTCGAAAAAGAATTTGTAGAGAAGACTGGGGTAAAAGTCATCATTGGAAAAGGCGGAATGGGACCAAACACAGAATATGCCTGCAAGAATTACAAAGCAATTCATTGCGTATTCCCGGCCGGAAATGCAGTAGTTGCGGCAACAGAAGTAGAAGAGATCGTGGATGCTCAGTGGCGTGACCTCGGTATGCCGGAAACATTGTGGCACTGCCGTGTCAAAGAATTCGGACCATTGATCGTATCTATTGATACAGAAGGGCGTAACCTGTTTGAAGAAAACAAAGTGATCTTCAATGAAAGAAAAGAGAAAGCAATTGAAGAAATATGCAAACATGTAAGCTTTATCAAATAATAAAAATATGAAACATTTGGGTTCAAATATTTGAAAGAAAATTAGATTTTTGCCGTATATGGTCATACAGAGAGTGACTGCCATGTTCTCTGTATGACTATTTTTGATATCTATAGAATTGACACATTTTCACATAAAATCTGACTATCGGGTTTCCGGATTTCTTTATAAAATCTAACTATAGAATCAAGGAGGTAAAGAAAAATGAAAAGAACAAGCAATATTTTATGGGGAATTGTACTGATTATCATCGGTGGTGTGTTAATACTCAATACATTTGAAATTACAAATATAGAAATATTTTTTGATGGGTGGTGGACCTTGTTTATCATTATTCCAAGCTTTATCGGATTATTTGAGAATCATGACAGAACAGCCAGTATCATTGGATTGATCATAGGCGTATGTCTCTTCCTTTCTTGCCAGAATATACTGAATTTTGATATCCTGTGGAAGTTATTAATTCCGGTCATTGTTTTAGTGATAGGTGTAAAGATGATTTTG
>JALEKG010000025.1 GCA_022769185.1 Dorea sp.
AATCTATCGTCCAAAAGTGGCAAATCAAAAACTGGCAAATCAAAAATCGGCAATATAATAAGCGGGAGCCGGATAACACCGGCCCCGCTTATGCATCGTCTCAATTTCATTCTATTATTTCTGACATTCCTCTAATGTTGCATAAAATTCTGGATATGACACATCGACGCACTGGCTTTCTTCGATTGTGGTTTCTCCTTTTGCGATCAGGCCTGCGATGGAGAATGCCATGGCAATCCGGTGATCAAGAAAACTTTGGATATGGGCACCGGATAAAGGAGTTCCTCCTTCTATGATCATACCATCATCAGTTGGTGTTATATTTCCGCCCATTGCTTTTAAGTTACTGGTGGTGGTATCGATCCGGTTGGTTTCTTTTACTTTCAACTCTGCCGCATCCTTGATGACAGTTGTGCCTTCTGCCTGGGAAGCCATAACTGCTATAATCGGAATCTCATCGATGAGGGCAGGAATCAGATCGCCTTCGATTGTAGTGGCTTTCAGATGGCTGGAACGTACCAGAATATCGGCCCGTCCTTCTCCGCCTTCGTAAGATTGATTTAATAAAGTAATATCAGCGCCCATTGCTTTGCATACTTCCAGAAAGCCTGCACGTGTAAAATTGGTACCGACGTTTTTCACCAGTAGCTCAGAACCTGGTACCAGGAGAGCAGCGGCGATAAAGTATGCTGCGGATGAGATATCGCCCGGTACACAGATCTGCTGTCCGAATAATTCTTCACATGGATTTACCTGTGCGGTTGCTGTTCCGTCAGTGTGCATAATTGCAGTAACGTCTGCACCGAAGCTCTGGAGCATTAATTCGGTATGGTTTCTGGACAGTGCAGGTTCCGTAACAGATGTTTCACCGTCTGCATAGAGACCGGCCAGAAGAACTGCAGATTTTACCTGGGCAGATGCAACGGGTGACTGATAGTGGATACCGTGAAGGACCCCTGGTTCTACTTTTAATGGTGCACATCCATTATCGTGAAGGCTGGTAATGTGGGCTCCCATACTATTTAACGGAGTTATGATTCGTTTCATTGGTCTGGAGTTTAGTGATTCATCTCCGGACATGACGGATGGAAAGTTCTGTCCTGACAGAATGCCTGACATCAGTCTTGTAGTCGTTCCGCTGTTTCCTACATTCAGAGTATCTGTCGGAGCAGTCAGGCCCCGGAGGCCTTTCCCGCGTACCAGAATGCGGCCTGGTTTTTTCTCAATTGTTACACCCATTTTACGAAAACAATCGATGGTAGACAAGCAGTCAGCACCTTCCAGAAAATGAGTAATCTCTGTAGTTCCAAGGGCGATGGATCCTAGCATGATAGAACGATGGGAGATGGATTTATCCCCCGGAATATTAATTTCTCCTTTTAATCCCTCTGCAGGGCAGATTGTTTTAACGCTCATATACAATATACCTGAATTTCTGCAGTAATTCTACGGCCTTCCTTGAGGAAGTCTCGTCATAGAATTCAATACGCAGAACCCCTTCTTCAAATTCTCTGTTGTGAACAATTCCAATGTTTTTGATGTTAATATTATTGGAAGCAAGAATGGTTGCAATAGCTGCAATTCCTCCTGCCTCATCAATGATATCACAGTAAACGGCAAATGCCTTTTTGATCGGACCTGCGGAGGAGTCCGGAATCGAATTTCGGTAATTTTGAGAGGAAGAAAACAGATTGTATAGCTCTTGACCGTCTTCACGGTCAACCACTTTTTTGAAATCTTCCAGAGACTTGATATAGTCACCCAAAATCTGTGATATGTTCTCCTTGTTTTTCAGGCAGATATTCTGCCACATGACAGGCGAGGAAGAAGCAATACGGGTAATATCTTTGAATCCTCCTGCTGCCAGATCTTTCATCAATTCATCTTCAGTATCAGTATTCCGTACAAAATTGACCAGACTGGAAGCAATGATATGCGGCAGATGGCTGATTGTGCCAGTTACAAAATCATGCTGCTGGTAATCCAGTATGATCGGAAGCGCTTTGAGATTTTTTACAAAGGTTTCATATCTGTCTATTTTTTCCTGAGAAATTTTGTCCGTCGGTGTCAGAACATAATATGCATTTTCAATCAACATGGCTTTGGAATTAATATATCCGCTTTTTTCGGATCCTGCCATGGGATGTCCGCCGATAAAATATTCTTCAATACCGAGTGCAGTTACTTCGTTATGAATACTTGTTTTTACACTTCCTACATCTGTAAGGATACAGTCATCATTCAGATATGTACTAACCTGTTTCAGATAAGCGGAATTATAAATGACAGGCGCACACAAGAATATGTAACTGCAATGATAGAAATTATCATCAATGGTAGTAGCGGCTACGTCAATGATAGATTCCTGTGTGGCAAGAGCCAGAGTTTCTTTACTTTTATCGAAAGCTACGATTTCATAATCCGGGTAATACTGGCGGACCGCTTTTGCAATGGAACCACCGATCAGTCCCAGACCGATAAAGCCAATTTTATGTTTCATGGTAGTCCTCCTTTTTTGATGAGGGCGTAGTAGAATCGTGAGAGTACTACGTACCAAATTACATTTTAACCTGTTAGAGATTGATTTGTCAATACTATATCACTTTAACGTGAAAAAGCAATATACACGGGTAAATGGGAATCTGTAAAACTTGCATAAAAGAGTTGTAATGGATAAGTTTTTTTAGTACAATATATACATGAGATTTTACCAAGATAAGGAGGCAGCTTTATGAAAGTTTACAGAACGGACGAAATCAGGAACGTAGTTCTTTTAGGACATGGGGGATGCGGAAAGACCAGTCTTGTTGAGGCTATGGCGTATGTATCAGGAGCAACCAGCCGTATGGGAAAGATTGCAGATGGTAATACGATTAGTGATTTTGATAAAGAGGAACAAAAACGTGAATTCTCAATCAGTACGACTTTAGTCCCAATCGAATGGGAGAAAGCGAAGATCAACATTCTGGATACGCCAGGATATTTTGATTTTGTCGGAGAAGTAGAAGAAGCAGTCAGTGCAGCGGACGCAGCGGTTATTGTCGTATCCGGTAAAGCTGGCGTGGAAGTAGGAACGGAAAAAGCATGGGAACTGTGTGATAAGTACAAACTTCCACGAATGATTTATGTTACTGAGATGGATGTGGATGATGCGAGTTTCCGTCAGGTAGTACAGGATCTGACAGAGCGTTACGGAAAGGTGATCGCTCCTCATTTCCAGCCAATCCGTGAAAATGAAAAACTGGTCGGATATGTTAACGTTATTAAGAATGCAGGAAGACGTTATACCGGTATTGGTCAGAGAGAAGAATGCGAGATTCCGGATTATTGTAAGCCAAATCTGGAAATCTACCGTGAAAAACTGCTGGAAGCAGTAGCTGAGACCAGTGAAGAATTTATGGAAAGATATTTTGCGGGAGAAGAATTTTCTGTGGAAGAGATTCGTTCTGCGATGCGTACAGAGGTTATGGATGGGGATATCGTTCCGGTGGCTATGGGATCTAATATCCAGGCACAGGGCGTTGCGAATCTTCTGTCTGATATCGTAAGATTTTTCCCGAGTCCGGACAATCGTAAGTGCGCCGGAATCAACAGAAAGACGAATGAGATCTATGAAGCAAATTATGATTTTGCAAAAGCAAAATCTGCTTATGTATTTAAGACGATGGTAGATCCTTTCATTGGAAAATATTCTTTCGTAAAAGTATGCTCAGGTGTTTTAAAGGGTGATGATACATTATATAATGCAGACGCTGATGCAGAAGCAAAGCTGGGCAAGATCTATACGATGGTTGGGAACAAGCCGGTAGAAGTCAGTGAATTGTTTGCAGGTGATATCGGAGCAATCGCAAAACTGGCGAATACTAAGACCGGCGATACTCTTTCTTCCAAGAATACACCTTTAATGTTCGGAAGAACTGAATATTCTAAACCATATACATATATGAAGTATGTATGTAAGAATAAAGGAGACGAGGATAAGGTTTCTCAGGCACTTCAGAAGATGATGGCAGAGGATGTTACCTTGAGAGCAGTAAATGACAGTGAAAACCGTCAGAGCCTGTTATATGGTATGGGGGATCAGCATCTTGAGATTACTGCAAGTAAGCTGGCAGCAAGATATAAATGTGAGATTACGCTGGAGACCCCGAAGGTTGCGTTCAGAGAAACAATTAAGAAAACATCAGATGTTGATTCAAAGTATAAGAAACAATCCGGCGGACATGGACAGTACGGACATGTTAAGATGAAATTCGAACCATCCGGAGATCTTGAGACTCCGTATGTATTTGAAGAAGTAGTTGTCGGAGGAGCCGTTCCAAAGAATTACTTCCCGGCAGTAGAAAAAGGACTTCAGGAATCTGTTCTGAAAGGACCTTTGGCCGGATATCCGGTAGTAGGTGTGAAGGCAGTTCTTTATGATGGATCTTATCATCCGGTTGATTCTTCAGAAATGGCGTTCAAGACAGCTACGATCCAGGCGTTTAAGAAGGGATTCATGGAAGCAGCTCCGATTCTGCTGGAGCCAATCGCATCTATTAAGGTAACTGTACCAGATGATTACACCGGTGATGTTATGGGGGATCTGAATAAGCGTCGTGGACGTGTACTTGGTATGAATCCGATCAGTGGCGGATATCAGGAAATTGTTGCAGATATTCCTATGACAGGATTATTTGGGTATTGTACAATCCTTCGTTCAATGACCGGTGGAAGAGGTACCTATTCTTATGAATTTGCCCGTTATGAACAGGCTCCGTCAGATGTTCAGGCAGCTGAGATTGAAAAAAGAGCAGCAGAAGAGTAGAAGCATTTGATTATCATTAATGAAAGAATATCTTAAGAAGAAAAGCCCATCAGGGCTTTTTTTCTTGGAATAAAGGTGCTATAATCTCTTTTGTTATAAACCAATTTGGCAGGTCTCAATTGGCAAATGATAATTAATGTGAGGATCAGAAAATGAAAATTGTGATTATTGGGGACGGTAAAGTGGGACATAAACTGACAGCCCAGTTATCGGAAGAAAATTATGATGTTGTATTAATTGATCAGAATGAAGGGAAATTAAAAGAAGCAGTCAATGAATTAGATATATTTTGTATTACAGGGAATGGTGCAGATGCGGCAGTTCAGAAGCAGGCAGATGTGCCGCACGCAGATCTTGTGATTGCCTGTGCGTCTACAGATGAACTGAATATGTTAAGTTGTCTTTTGGCAAGGAGATTAGGAGCGCGGCATACGATTGCCAGAGTACGTAATCCGGTGTATTACAGGCAGATCGATCTTTTAAAAGAGGATCTTCATCTGAGTATGGCGGTCAATCCGGAACTGACGGCGGCGAATGAGATTTCCAGAGTGCTTTTGTTCCCAGAGACAAGTAAGGTTGAAACCTTTATGAAAGGACGTGTGGAGCTGGTAGAGTTTAATATCCGCGAAAATAGTCCGCTGGTAGGTTTGTCTCTTGCAGAAGTGTATCGGAAATTTCAGATTAAGATTCTGGTGTGTGCAGTGAAAAGAGAAACAGAAGTATATATTCCGGATGGAGATTTTGTATTGCAGCAGGGAGATAAGATGCATATTGCAGCGGCACATCAGGATCTGGAAAGTTTCTTTAAGAGCCTTGGACACAAGAATGCAAAGGTTAAAAAAGTACTGATCTGCGGAGGAGGTCATGTGTGTTTTTATCTGGCAGGACAGCTCCTTCAGGCAGGAATGCAGGTAAAGATTATTGAGCGTGATCAGAGACGCTGTGAAGAATTATGTGAGCTATTGCCAAAGGCAACGGTGATCAATGGAGATGCGGCAGATCACGATCTGTTGATTGAAGAAGGAATCGGTGAGGCAGATGCAGTCGTTTCCCTGACCGGTATGGATGAAGAAAATATTATTATGGCTTTATTTGCAAAGACACAGGGTGTCGGCAAGATTATCGCTAAGGTAAATGAAGATTCCCGTGCGCAGATGGTAGAGGGCCTTGGAATTGACAGTATTGTCTCAGCAAAGAGTGCTACAGCGGATGCAATCATGAGTTATGTACGAGCCAGAAATAACTCTGCAAGCAGTGCAAATGTAGAGACGATGTATCAGCTGCTTGGCGGCAGAGTGGAAGCATTAGAATTTATCATAAAATCTGAATGCAGATTTACCAATGTTCCATTGAAAAATCTGAAAACCAGACAGAATAATCTGATCGCATGTATCGGACGTAACAGGAGGATTATTATTCCAAATGGAGAAGATCACCTGGAGGTCGGTGACAGTGTGATTGTGGTTACGAAAGATCACATCAATAATTTTAGCGATATACTGGTATAAGGAGAAAAGAAGCATATTATGAATACAAAGATGATACGATACATACTCGGCAAGATGCTGGGGGTGGAAGCGGTTCTGCTTCTTTTACCGGCCCTGGTTTCTTTTATCTATCAGGAAATCAGCGGGATATATTTTTTGATTCCGGCTGCAATTCTTGCGGCGCTCTATCTGTTACATGGAAGGAAAAAACCGGAGAAAAGTAATATCTATGGAAAAGAAGGAATGATCATTGTTTCGCTTGCGTGGATATTATGGTCGTTGTTCGGTGCTTTGCCATTTACGCTTTCCGGGTATATTCCAAATTATCTGGATGCCTTTTTTGAAACAGTATCCGGATTTACAACAACTGGATCTTCTATTTTAAGGGATGTTGAAATACTGCCGCATGGAATGACGTTCTGGAGAAGCTTTACTCACTGGATCGGTGGCATGGGAGTGCTTGTATTTGTTATGGTGCTGACCACATTAGATAAGAAGAATTCTATGTATCTGATGCGGGCAGAAGTCCCTGGACCTGAGAAAGATAAACTTGTTCCAAAGGCAATGTCCACTGCACGTATTCTTTATGGAATGTATTTTGCGATGACCGCAATTGAGGTTATTCTGTTATTATTTGGTGGGATGAATCTGTTTGATAGTCTGATCCATTCTTTTGGTACTGCCGGAACCGGTGGGTTTTCCAATTATGGAGCAAGTGTAGGGCATTTTGACAGTGCGTATATTGATGGGGTTATTACTACCTTTATGATACTTTTTGGTATCAACTTCAACCTTTATTTTGTTTTGTTGCTGGGAGATGGAAAATCAGTTTGGAAAAATGAAGAATTAAGAGCATATCTTCTGATTATAGCAACTTCGATTACGGTAATTACGGTGAATATCAGTTCTCAGTATCAGAGTATTTTATCTGCATTTCGTTATGCGGCGTTCCAGGTTGCATCAATTATTACGACAACAGGATACGCAACTGCAGATTTTGATTTGTGGCCAATGTTTTCCAAATGTATTCTGTTATCGCTGATGTTTATCGGTGCCTGTGCATCCTCTACCGGAGGAGGTATTAAAGTATCACGTTTCCTGATTGGATTGAAATGTATCAAACGAGAGATTCTTCAGATGGTACATCCGAAGTCTGTAAGCATCATTCGAGTGAATGGAAAAAAAGTCGGTTCGGATGTGTTGAGAATTATATTTATTTATCTGGTAGCTTATATTGGGATCATCATAGGCTCTGTTTTAATTGTATCACTGGATAATTTTGACTTTGCGACGACGTTTAGTTCTGTTATGGCAACGTTAAACAATATAGGGCCTGGAATTTCAAAAGTGGGTCCAACGGGGAATTTTGCTGATTTTTCACCGTTGTCCAAGCTTGTGTTCTGTGTGGATATGCTGGCAGGACGTTTAGAGATTTTCCCATTCCTGATGCTTTTTACCGTATCAGCATGGAGAAAGAAATTTTAGAAACCTTTAAACCAAAAAAGCGAAAAGGAGAGAGTAATGAAGGGAAAGAGTAAATTTTTTATTGCAATTGCAGCGATACTGTTGGCTGGAATCTATTATTATGTATCCATACCGGCCATTAACATTCATTCTTCAGATACCTGGTTTTGTGTGATTTTTCTGCTGATCGTGTTTGCTGTGATCTATGCTATAAAGAGAAGGTTCAGACCGGGAGAAATCAAAGAGAGCAAGATCATAAGGTCATTTATTATTTTGATCCTGGGAATCGGAGTTGTCTATCTGATTGGATCTGTGTTATCGTCTCCGATTGTGAATGCAAGGAAATATCAGAAGCTGATGACGGTGGAGGAAGGTGAGTTTACAGAAGATGTAGAGGAGCTTTCCTTTGATAAGATCCCGCTTCTTGACAGAGATACGGCTGAGATCCTTGGAGACCGCAAGATGGGAAGTATGGTAGACATGGTTTCTCAGTTTGAGGTGGATAATATCTATAGTCAGATTAATTATAAGGGGAATCCAGTCCGGGTTTCTCCGTTAAAATATGCAAGTCTGATCAAATGGTTTACCAATCAGAAAAATGGAATTCCGGCATATATTAAAATTAATATGGCAACACAGACCACAGAACTTGTGAAACTGGATCAGGGGATGAAATATACGACCAGCGATCATTTTAACCGTAACATCTATCGTCATCTTCGTTTTGCTCATCCGACCTATATTTATGGCGAATTGAGTTTTGAGATTGATGAAGACGGAGTCCCATACTGGATTGCACCTGTTAAAAAGTTTAATATTGGTCTGTTCGGAGGAGAAACAGTCGGAAAGGTCGTAATCTGCAATGCAGTGACTGGCGAAATGGATACTTATGACATTGAAGAGGTACCACAGTGGGTAGACCGTGCATATTCTGCAGATCTTCTGGTACAGCTGTTTGATTATTATGGAACATTGAAACACGGTTTTTTCAATAGTATTCTGAGCCAGAAGGATTGTCTGGAAACAACGGATGGATATAATTATCTTGCGTTAGACGATGATGTGTGGATGTATACAGGTGTTACTTCTGTAAATGGCGACCAGTCCAATGTCGGATTTGTTCTTTCAAATCAGAGAACCATGGAGACGAAATATTATAAAGTAGAAGGTGCTACGGAAGCTTCTGCGATGTCGTCAGCAGAAGGACAGGTACAGAACCTGAAGTATGTGGCTACCTTCCCATTGCTTCTGAATATTTCAGAGGAACCGACATATTTTATTGCGCTGAAGGATGATGCGGGTCTGGTAAAGAAATATGCAATGGTAAATGTCCAGAAGTATCAGATCGTTGCTATTGGTGACAGTGTCAGCCAGTGTCAGGAGAATTATCTGGAGCTGTTACTGAATAATGGTGTGAAGCAGGCAGAGCAGGATACAAGAGAAGAAAAGGAAATATCCGGAAAGATTACGAAGATTGCACAGGCGGTCATGGATGGAACCTCCCATTATTACATTATGATCGAAGGATCCAATGATATTTTTGATGTATCTGTGGCAAGCTTCATTGATGTGGTACGATGTGAGGTCGGACAGGAGATTTCATTAAAGTATAAAGAAGATTCGCAGGTAAATACGGTGACGGATTTACAGTTAGATGAAAAGAATGATAAAGGGATAGAAGAATAATGGAATTAAGTATATTGTTAGCAGAACAGATCATAGCTATGTTTTTGATGATGGCGGTAGGATATGCAGTTGTAAAGGCAGGGCTTTTTGAGGCGAAAGACAGCAAGGTAATATCAAATGTGGTAGTATATATCTGTAATCCCTGTGTTGTGATTGATTCTTTTCAGATACAGCTTACAAATGAGACATTATGGGGACTTTTGCTTGCAATGGCGGTCTCTGTTGGAGTTCATGTGGTTTTGATCACAGGAACGAAGATCTGTTCCCGGATTTTTCATTTTAACAATATTGAGAGTGCGTCACTTATTTATACGAATTGTGGTTATTTAGTTATTCCGCTGGTAAAATCAGTGCTTGGGGAAGAGTGGGTACTTTATACGACTGCTTTTATTCTGGTGCAGACGGTTCTACTATGGACACACGGAGTCAGATTGATCGGTCAGGAGACAGAACTGGGAATTATGAAAATATTGCAAAATCCGAATGTTATTGCCATGATCATCGGACTGCTCTTATTCCTGACAGAATTCCGGCTGCCGACTGCTATTGGTTCATGCATCAGTGGATTTGGGGATATGATCAGTCCGGCCAGTATGCTGGTAATTGGAATGGTCATCGGAGATGTGAATCTGGCATGGGTATTCCGGCAGAAACGACCATATCTGATCTGCTTGTTCCGTCTGATTGTATTTCCAGTGATTGCGGCAGGAGTATTTGCATTCCTGGGACATCTGGGACTTCATCCGGATATTGAATATATTCTGATGATCGTATTGCTTGCAACAGCTGCTCCAGCTGCGGCAATGGTAACGCAGGTGGCTCAGATTTATAATAAAGATTCCAAATATGCAAGTGTGATTAATGTTATGTCAGTGATATTCTGTATAGTGACAATGCCATTTATTGTATTATTATACGAGATGTTACTCTATATCTAAAAAATGACTGTTATATAGCTGTATGATAAAGATTGTATCGCTATATAACAGTCTCTTTTTTTGAATTCAATGAAATGGTTATAAATTATTACTGTATTGTTTAACGTTGTCAAGAACTCTCTGCTTGTCATCGCCTTCTAACGGAGTCGGACAGTAATCATTATAATCCTTGCTGGAAGAAATGGAACATGGAATCAGATTCAGGTCACTGCTTTTCTCCAATTCCCCACTTTGAAAGGTGAAAGTCTGCTGCACAATCAAGGTGTCTTTATCTGACGGGTTAGAATTGCCTCCAAAACAGAAATTTCCCAGACTGTATGCGATATATTTGCCCTTGTATTGTTCAATACCCTGAAGCACATGCGGATGATGACCGATTACAAGATCTGCGCCATTGTTAATGGCCAGGTGTGCCAGTTGTATCTGGGTGTCATTCGGCGTATATTCTTTTTCGATTCCCCAATGGAAATTTACAATGATCAGCTGTGCTCCGTCTTCTTTCAGTGCGGAAATATTCTCAATCACCTGATCGGATTTTCCCATGTGCTCAGCCAGTTCATAGATTCCTGTAATCCCTACTTTTATTCCTTTGATATCCAGAATTTTTACACGGTCGAATCCAAAGGTTGCGACACCTTTTTCTTCTAAAGCATTGATGGTATCTGTCTGGCTCTGGCTGCCATAGTCGGCACTGTGATTATTTGCAAGATTGGCGGCTTCGACAGAACTGTCAGATAAAATTGCAGCGTATTCGGCAGGTGCTTTGAATGCGTATGTTTTTTCCTGGCGTTCGGACGAGTCTGTCAAAGTGCCTTCCATATTTACAATCGAAAGATCGTCCTTCTCCAGAATCGGGCGCACATTCTGAAAGAAATAGTCAGGACCATATAGATGATAATATGCATTCAGACTGGTTGACGGATCAAAGTATTCATCCGTTCCCAAAGTACAATCACCCATGGAACTGATTGTGAGTGTGACAGGATTCCCTTTGGGAACTGAGGGTGTGGACTGAGTTGTTTCAATGGTTTTCTGTGAAGTCTGGCGAGATTCCTTCCATTTTGAAAAGAGGTGCCGGACTCCGGTGACAAGCCCAATACATAGGAGGAGAACTAGCAGGAGAAGCACCAGGAGCCGTATTTTCTGCTGTCTTTTTCGTTTTGCTCTTTTCTGTTTTACTTCTTTAATTCCACTCAATTTATCTTACCGTAAAAGAAGCTGTTGCATAAATGCTATGACATCATGCTAAAGTGATGTTACTGCATTTTGCAACAGCTTCGATATCCCTTTCAATACAATCAGTTAATTCAGATATGTACAACCTTCTTCGTTAATGCCTGCAAGATCTTCTTTACTTGCACTGATACTTACATAGAATTCAATACCACATTCTTTGGAAATCTTTTTCAATCTGTCAATAAATGTAGGAATATTATCTAATGAGATATCGGCATGTTTTAAAATTCCATCAATGAATACACACTCGATATCGTGGTTTGAACTATACATACCATATAAGAATCCAATATATTCATCAATATTTGTGATGGCCGGGAAGTCATCCATACAGATTGTGCGAATATCAAATGCAACACTTGCAGTATCGCGGTGTGTTTTTTTGATAAATACGACATTTCCGTTACATTTTTTTGCCTGTGCGTTGGCCTGTTCAATCATTTGCTGTGTCTTTCCTGTCCCCTTAGGGCCTGCTAATAAATTAACCATGGTAAACACTCTCCTTTATGTATCATAATTTACTGAACTACATCAGTACGATTAGCTTAAATCTATTATACACTAAACAATACCTAGGAACAACCTAAAAATCGGATAAGTTACGATGAATTTATTACAGTTAAAGAGAATGGGGAAGATAATTGCAGTTAGGGGTTGACTTATTTTAACATTCTTCATATAATATATAGGCAAATGAAAAATTGGAAAAAACATGGAAGAGGAGTATTAAGAGCCTATCGTTTTCAGAGAACTGCCGGCTGGTGAAAGGCAGGAAACGTAATCTCCCAACTCGCCTCGGAGTTCTTCTGCTGAATGGTAATAGTAGTAATGGTAGGCAGAAGCGGGAACTTCCCGTTACAGAAGCCAATGAGTGCATCCGTTTATTTGAGGAGCGGATGAAAAAGAGTGGTACCACGGAAAATCAGGCCTTTTCGTCTCTTAAGAGATGAAAAGGCTTTTATACGTGTTAGGATACCAGAAAAATAGGAGGAATCGAAAATGTCAAAAATACCTTATAATCATAAGGCAATCGAAAAAAAATGGCGTGAGAAATGGGAAGAAAACCCGGTAAACGTTCAATATGATGAGAATGGCAACAAGAAGCAGAAATATTATTGTCTGGATATGTTCCCATATCCATCAGGAAATGGACTTCATGTAGGACACTGGAGAGGTTATGTAATCTCTGATGTATGGAGCCGTTATAAACTGCAGCAGGGTTATTACATCATTCATCCAATGGGATGGGATGCATTTGGTCTTCCTGCTGAGAACTATGCGATCAAGATGGGGGTGCATCCGGCAATTTCTACAGCAGAGAATGTGAAGAATATTAAGCGCCAGATCAATGAGATCGCAGCTTTGTATGACTGGGACAGAGAAGTAAATACAACAGATCCAGAATTTTATAAGTGGACACAGTGGATTTTTGTAAAAATGTTCAAAGAAGGTCTTGCTTACGAGAAAGAATTCCCGATCAACTGGTGCCCATCCTGTAAGACAGGACTTGCAAATGAAGAGGTTGTCAATGGAAAATGTGAGCGCTGTGGTACAGAAGTGACCAAGAAGAATCTGCGTCAGTGGATGCTCCGTATTACCAAGTATGCGGACAGACTCTTAAATGATCTGGATAAGCTGGACTGGCCGGAAAAGGTTAAGAAGATGCAGACAGACTGGATCGGAAAATCTTACGGTGCGGAAGTAGACTTCCCGGTAGAAGGAAGAGAAGAAAAGATCACGGTATACACAACAAGACCAGATACTCTTTACGGAGCCACTTTTATGGTACTTGCACCGGAGCATGAGCTGGCAAAGAGCCTGGCAACGGATGATACAAGAGAGGCAGTAGAAAAATATATCTACGAAGCATCCATGAAGTCTAATGTAGACCGTATGCAGGATAAAGAAAAGACCGGTGTATTTACCGGAAGCTATGCAATCAATCCATTAAATGGAGAAAAGACACCAATCTGGCTGTCTGATTATGTACTGGCCGATTATGGTACAGGAGCAATTATGTGTGTACCTGCGCATGATGACCGTGACTTCGAGTTTGCAACAAAATTTAATATTCCAATCATTCAGGTTATCGCAAAGGATGGTAAAGAAATTGAAAATATGACAGAGGCTTATACAGAGGCTTCCGGAACTATGATTAATTCCGGCGAGTGGAATGGTATGGAATCTGCAGTTCTGAAAAAAGAAGCACCACATATCATTGAAGAACGTGGTATCGGACGTGCAACTGTAAATTATAAGCTGCGTGACTGGGTATTCTCCCGCCAGCGTTACTGGGGAGAACCAATCCCGATCGTGCACTGCCCGGATTGTGGCTGCGTGCCGGTACCGGAAGAAGAACTGCCGCTTCGTCTGCCGGAAGTAGAATCCTACGAACCGACAGGAACCGGAGAATCACCGCTTGCTGCCATCGATGAATGGGTAAACTGCAAGTGTCCGGTATGTGGAAAGCCTGCAAAACGTGAGACTAATACGATGCCGCAGTGGGCAGGATCTTCCTGGTATTTCCTGCGTTATGTGGATAATCATAATGACAAAGAACTGGTTTCCAGAGAGAAAGCAGATGAGATGCTTCCGGTAGATATGTATATCGGTGGTGTAGAGCACGCAGTTCTCCACCTTCTGTATTCTCGTTTCTACACCAAGTTCTTATATGATATTGGAGTAGTGGACTTTGATGAGCCGTTCCAGAAGCTCTTTAACCAGGGTATGATTACCGGAAAAAACGGTATCAAGATGAGTAAGTCCAAAGGAAACGTAGTATCTCCGGACGATCTGGTAAGAGACTATGGATGTGATTCTCTGAGAATGTATGAACTGTTCGTTGGACCACCGGAACTGGATGCTGAGTGGGATGACCGTGGAATCGACGGCGTAAACCGTTTCCTGAAACGTGTATGGAACCTTGTAATGGACAGCAAAGACGCAGACATTAAACCAACCAAAGAAATGATCAAAGAGCGTCACAGACTGGTATATGACATTACAACCCGTCTGGAAAGCTTCAGTTTAAATACAGCTATCTCCGGATTCATGGAGCACAACAACAAGCTGATTGAAATTGCGAAGAAAGAAGGCGGAATCGACAAAGAGACCCTTTCTACGATGGCAGTACTGTTGTCCCCATTTGCTCCACATATTGCTGAGGAAATCTGGGAACAGTTAGGACATGAAGGCAGTGTATTTAACGCTGGATGGCCGACCTACGATGAAGAAGCAATGAAGGATGACGAGATCCAGGTACCGGTACAGATCAACGGCAAGACCAGAGCAGTCATCTCCATTTCCGCAGACATCTCCAAGGAAGATGCAATTGCAGCCGGAAAAGAAGCAGTGGCAGATAAACTGACAGGAACGATTGTAAAAGAGATCTACGTTCCAAAGAAGATCATCAATATTGTTCAAAAATAATTTGAGAGAAAATCTTTTAAATAAGAAAATGGAATAAATATTTCAAAGCGAAATGAGAAGTGGCGCAGATAGTATAGATATGATCTGCGTCATTTTTTTCTATTTATTGTTGACAGCTAGTGTTTACTAGCTTTATAATAAGGCTAGTAAACACTAGCTGTTTTGGAAAGGAGAGTTTCTAATGTCAGAATGGAATCTGGAGGAATATTTAAGTAACGGTGTGGAACGGATTGTAAAAGGGATTCTGAAAGCCTCACTGCAGAATCCCATGGAAAGTCTGTTTATGATGCAGTATGCAAAAGACAGTAAAAGGGCGAGAGAGATCCGAAGAAAACAGGAACAGGAAGGAGTCCATATTCCGCCATTCCTGATTGCGAGTATTACCAATCAGTGTAATCTCCATTGTAAGGGATGCTATGCAAGAGCAAATCACAGCTGCCATGACCAGGGAGTCTGTGGGGAGAAGCTTTTACAGGCAGAGGAGTGGTCAGATATCTTTACAGAGGCAGCGGAGCTCGGAGTAGGTTTTATTCTTCTGGCGGGAGGAGAACCAACGATCCGAAAGGATGTGCTGGAGGCGGCCGGGACGCAGAAGAAGATTCTCTTTCCTGTATTTACCAATGGAACTTTGATGAATGAGGAGATTTTTTCAACCTTTGCAAAGAACCGTAATCTGATTCCGGTATTCAGTATCGAAGGGGATGAGCAAACGACGGATGAGAGGCGTGGAACTGGCACCTACCAGGCATTAATATATAATATGGAAAAGTGTGAAGAAGAGGGAATTCTATTTGCTGCTTCTGTGACTGTGAATAAAGAGAATATGGAAGAAGCATTGTCGGAAGCATTTATCCGGAAATTATCAGAAACGGGATGTAAGGGTGTGGTGTATGTCGAGTATGTCCCGGTGGATGGTAAGACCAGGAAGCTGGCTTTTGAAGATTCCGACAGAGAAATGATGAATCAAAAATTGAATGATATAAGAAATAAAAACAATGACATGGTATTTATTTCATTTCCTGGTGATGAAAAAAGTTCCGGAGGATGTCTGGCGGCGGGGAGAGGATTCTTCCATATCAATGCGTTTGGAGGGGCGGAACCGTGTCCGTTTTCACCGTATTCAGATACTAGTCTTAAAAATATTTCTTTGAAAGATGCCCTGAATTCTCCATTGTTTTTAAAACTCAGGGAAAATGGAAATCTGGAGAAAGAGCATATCGGTGGCTGTGTATTGTTTGAACAGGAGCAGGAAGTTAAAAAGCTTTTAGGAGGTGTTTAGGTCGTGAATACCAGGGAACGAATTGTCGATGAAGCTTTGACCTTATTTTCAATACGGGGATTTAAAGGTACCAGTGTGAAAAATATTGCAGATGCGGTAGGGATTAAGGATAGTTCCATCTATAAACATTATAAAAGTAAGCAGGAAATCTTCGATGCGATAGTGGAGCAGATGAGAAAACGGATGGCAGAAATGTCAGTTGCCTTGGGGATTCCGCAGGATGTAGATGAAAGTTCGGTAGCTTCTGTATATGGCAGTCTGTCATTACCGGAGCTGCAGGAAATGAGCCGAAAAGTATTCTTGTTTTATCTGAAAGATGAGTTTGTATCAAGATTTTGGCGTCTTGCTCAGATTGAACAGTACCAGAATACGGAAATCTATGAAATATACAGAAGCGTCTTTTTTGAACAAAGTATTCAGTATCAGACAGAACTATTCGCGGAGATGATCCGGCAGGGATCATTTAAGAAAGCAGATCCGGAAGTGGTGGCTGTGAATTTCTATGCTCCGATCTATTTTCTGCTTTGTAAGTACCAGGGACAGGGGGAAGAAGAAAAAGCATTAGACATGCTGGATAAGCAGGTGGCAGAATTTTACCGGATTTATGGGAGCCGGTAAATGAGCCGGGAAACAGGGCTTTATAAGTATTAAAAAAGGCAAAAGCCAACGCCCCGGGACGTTGGCTTTCGGTTCAGCACATAACAATCACTCTGCGTGGTGTGGTCTGCGGAGGAATGCTTCTGGTGGTAGTTGTGTAATATACGATCAGAAATTGTCCGGCAGGAGAGCAGGGGTATTGCTGGCCGTTGGAGGTTACGACTTCTGTGGAGGAAGAGATATTCAATCGGAGAACATGATCTTCTGCAGTGAGATTTTCATCGAAAAATCCTGCATAGATACTTTCTCTTGGATTCCTTCGGGTGATGATGACGGCCTGATATTGTGGAGGATAGATTAGAGGAATTGGCAGACTGGCATCATAGAATGCAGTTACGATCATGCCTGGCCGAAGTCGCATTTCACCTACAATATACGTATCTGGGCCGACGATAAAGTTATTGATTCCACTTCTGTCTCGGATGCTGACCATCTGATGACAGCAATCATTTTCCAGTGGAGAGATGCTCTGTATGGTTCCATTGATAGGAACAAGATTGGATGTTGGCATATTGAAAACTCCATTTTTCCTTAATATATGAAAGAAAAAATTAGATGTTAATGAACAAAAGATGTAATGTGATGTGTTTCTATGTTATAATGGGAAAAACAAATGAGACAGGAGGAGTCTACAAATGAAGAAATTTATCAATGAATTTAAAGCATTCATTAGCCGTGGCAACGTCATGGACATGGCAGTAGGTATTATCATAGGTGGCGCGTTTACCAGTATCGTATCCTCTCTGGTGGAGGATATCATCAATCCAATTTTGGGATTATTTGGTGGAATGAATTTTGATCAGTTAAAATTAAATCTCCTGGGAGAAGTAACACTGAACTATGGTAAATTTATTTCTGCAGTAATTAATTTCCTGATTATGGCTTTGATTGTTTTTATTATGATGAAAGCCATGAATGGATTCGCAGAAAAGTTCAAACATACAGAAGAAACTGTAGAAGAACCGAAGACAAAGATCTGTCCGTTCTGCAAGAGTGAGATTGCCATTGATGCGACAAGATGTCCGCATTGTACGTCTGTTCTGGAAGAAAAAGAAGCACTGGCTCAGCCGTAGAATGCCAAATAAAGGAATATCGCTCATATATTTATTTAGCACGCAACACAGGAACGTGAAGCGTGCTAATTGTTTTTTTGAAAAATTGTTCTAGATGGATTTGAAAAATAATCTGGATGCCTTCAGTCGTTCGTAAAACTGATGATAAAAATCGTCTTCGGTCTGATAAGGAGTCAGGTAGAACTGTTTCAGAACATGCATGCTTAGTGTTTTGGCAATGGTATTTTCCTGTTGATCATCAGAATCAGGCAGGTTCATCACATATTCCTGCAGGCCTTTCAGATAATAGTGCCAGTCTGAGATATATTTTTCATAGGTCTTGAGATCAGGTGTATCGATCCATTTTTTAATTTTAATCTTTGCTTTGTCAGTTTTTGGACATTCGTGTATCTGAAGAAAATACTGAAATGTATTTTTTTCATAGAATCTGCCCAGTGGAAAGATGCGGCAGATACCCGGACGGAATGGATGAATGCTGCAGCGGCCCTCGGAATTTAGGAAAGTACAGGCTTCTTTTGCACCGGTCATTTTCAGATTTGGAAGGATGATTCCATCTACAACGACAAGTTCTACAGAACTGGTCAGTAATTCTTCGAAGGATGTGTGAAGTCCCTCAGAGATTCTGTGGATGTCCAGAGGATCCAGTACGATGGAAGATCCCATGCCGTGACAGCAGTCAGAACATCCGGCACATCCTCTGCAATCAGTTTTTGCCATATCATTGCTGCTGTAAAGTCTTCCGTCCGATACTTCATCCAGATTGATTTCTCTTAACATGATAATTCTCCCCCTGGTACGAGTGACGACTCGTGCCTCTTTTGTTGACTGATAAGAAGATTATAGTGTAATATGGATTCAGATGTAAATAGGAAGGATTCGTTTTTATGAAGTTTTTTCATCTGTCTGACTTACATATTGGTAAGCAGCTGCACCATTATAGTTTAAAAGAGGACCAGGAAGTCATTTTGAAAGAAGTGATCGATTATGCAAAGAAGATTCATCCAGACGCTATTGTGATTGCGGGAGATATCTATGACAAATCCGTTCCGTCTGCGGAAGCGGTTACTTTATTTGATCGTTTCCTGACAGAGTTATCTGAAATTACACCGGCAATTCCGGTCCTGATCATCAGTGGAAATCATGATTCCGCGGAGCGGCTTCAGTATGCATCGGAAATATTAAAAAGATATCATATTTACCTGGCAGGTACGGTACCGAAAACAGAGGAAGAGCATTTACAAAAGGTAACATTGGAAGACGCCGCCGGTGAAGTGGATTTCTATCTGCTCCCGTTTCTGAAACCATCTTATGTGAGAAATTTATTTCAAGAGGATCCGCCGGAAAGCTATTCGGATGCAGTTCGGAAGATGATTGAACGAGAGAACATAGACTATCAGACGAAACGGAATGTGTTGGTCTCGCATCAGTTTTATATAGGTCTGAAGGGTGATCTTCCTCAGACCTGTGATTCAGAGATGTTTTCTGTGGGTGGGATTGATCAGGTGGATACCGGATGTTTGAAAGAATTTGATTATGTGGCGCTGGGACATCTTCACGGGGCACAGAGTGTTGGAAGTCCGGCGATCAGATATTGTGGTACTTTGTTAAAATACTCTGTCAGTGAATGGAATCATCAAAAGACGTTAACGGTTGTTACATTAGGAGAGAAGGGAACAGAGCCGGAGATTGAGCAACTGCCGCTTCATCCGATCCGGGATGTCCGGAAAAAGACAGGAAAATTGGAAGAAATTCTTGCAGAAGCAAAAGATACAGAAAAAGGGGATTATATCAGTGTTACTTTGACGGATGAAATCGATCCGTATAAACCGAAAGAACAGTTGGAACGGGTATTTTCTCATATTCTGGAGGTGCGTATAGATAATCAGAGGACCCGGAATAAATTGTGGGAAATGGAAGAAAAGCTTGTACTGAAAGATCCGTTTACGGCGTTTGGCGATTTTTACAGAGATATCCAGGGGAGAGAGCTGAATGAAGAAGAATGGGAAATCATGAAGCAGATTTTTGAGAAAGTGAAAGGGGAGTAAAAGGTGAGACCTGTAAAATTAGTGATGTCAGCATTTGGATCCTATGCCGGAAGAGTTGAGATCGATTTTTCCAGGGTTAAAAGTGGGCTTTTTCTGATTACCGGAGATACCGGATCCGGAAAAACGACGATTTTTGATGCGATTACTTATGCTCTTTACGACCGTACCAGTGGGGGAAACCGGGACGGCAACATGATGAGGAGCCAGTATGCTTCAGACGATGCGGATACCTTTGTCATCTATACTTTTCTATATCGGGATCAGGAATATACGATCCGTCGTAACCCGGAATATTTGAGACTGGGCAAGCGAAAATATGCAGATGGTTCCCCTAGGTATGTAAAGGAGTCTCCGAAGGTGGAGCTGATTCTTCCGGATGGAACTGTGTATCAGGGGAAAAAGAGAGAGACGGATCAGAAGATTATGGAAATCATAGGTCTGGATGCAGATCAGTTTACACAGATTGCAATGATTGCGCAGGGAGATTTTTTAAGGTTACTGCTTGCTGAATCCAGGGAAAGAAAGAAGATTTTTTCCCGTATCTTTCAGACAGGGATTTATTATCAGGTTCAGGAAGAATTGAAACGGACTGCAGGGCAATTGTATCTGCAGCTGGAAGAAAATGCAGGTAAAGTAAGAACAGAAATGGAACGAGTAGAAGATGAAGAATGTTCGGAGGAGGTAAGAGAAGAGTGGCGAGTTCTTTTACAATTGGAAATTCCGCCTGCTGAAACGGTCCTGAAAATATTGTCGGAGATAATAAAAGAAGTAAAATCCATTGAAAATACAAGAAAAAAAGAATCGGATGCTATTCAAAAAGAACTGGATGTACAAAACAGAAATTTCAAAGAGGCTGAGATGATTAATAAGCTATTCCTCTCTTATGAAAAAGTGTGTGAAGCTGGACTGGAATGTGAAAAGGAACAGAAAGAATATCAGAAATTGCAGCAGAGGATTGAAGTTGGGAAGCGTGCTGCCAAGGTGCGAAAGATAGAATGTGAAATGATACGCTTGCAGGATCAGACAATGAATGCACAGAAACAATCGGAAGAGCTGCAGAAAAAAATCGTGTCTGCTAAGTTGCGATCTGAAGAAATCCAGGAAGAAAAGCGAAGAAAAGAGCAGAAGTTTCGAGAAACGGAACAGAAAAATTCAAGCGAAATAATCCGGTTTAAGGATTCCCTGCCAATATATGATCATACAGAGCAGATAAATACCGGACTGACAGAAGTGTTACAACGGCTGGAAAACTGCATGAGTGAATGGACACGTGGAAAAGATGCTTTGGAGAAATTCAAACAGAAGAAAAAAGAAGTTGCATCGATTCTGGAATCATATAAAGAAAGCCGGATCAATGCAGAACGTCTGGAACTTCGAAAAAAACAGATGAAAGAACAACTTGACGGAATTCGTGCCCTGGAAAAGTGGCGGCAAGATCTTCTGGGGTTAGAGACAGAGAGCCGGGAGAAAAAGCGAGAAGCAGAGAGGCAGATGGAAGGTTACCAGAGGGCAGCTGCGCGGTATGAACAAAAGTATCAGGCATTTTTGGAAGAACAGGCTGGGATCCTGGCAGAACATTTGAAAGTGGGAAGTCCCTGCCCGGTCTGTGGATCTTTGGAACATCCTGCTCCCTGTATTCTGGGGGAAGAAGCACCATCTCAGCGAGAGGTAGAAGAAGCAAAACAGGCACGTGATCACGCAGAGGTACTGCGAGATGAAAGTACTGGAGCATTTCAGAAATGCATTTCCAGATATCGTGCCCAGATGGAAGCTTATGAAAAAGAGTATATCAGATTGCTGGATCCAGATGACAAAAGGAGAATCACGGGATCTGATGATTCTTTAAAAGAGGTTGTGAAAGAGCTGGAAAAAGACATCAAAGATACAACAGTTCTTTATGAAAAGGCGAGAAAAGAATCCATTCTTTATGATCAGGCAGAGGAAGATGAGAAAAAGATGACTTTGCAATTGGAACAGCAGGAAGAAATTTGCAGAAAGCAGGAAGAGGTCTGTACACAGCTGCAGATCGAAAGTCAGAAACGGAAAATGGAGCTTCAAACTTGGCAGGAGAGACTTCCCTTTCAGAATAAGGAGCAGGCTGTGAAGGCCATAAATGGACTGGACGCAAAAATAAAAGAAGCAAGATCGGCATATGAACTGTCAGAACAGCTTTATCGAGAAAACGTAGAAAAGATCAAACAGCTGGAAGGAAAAAAAGAAAGTACCGAAGAGAATTACCGGCAGGCAAAAGAAGAAACCAATCGTCAAAAGTCCAGGTATTTCGAAGAACTGTCCAGACAGAAATTTGAAAATGAAGTTCAGTACCGGGAAGGATGGATGGAAGAGGAAAAGATCGAAGAAGGAGAGCAAAAACTTCAGGATTATCGTTCACGTAAGGCGGAAATTGAAGGAAATAAAGTGCTTTTGGAGGAACAGCTTCGGGAGAAACAGAAGAAAGATCTGGATGAGATCCAGTACAGGATAGAGAAAATTTCGGAGCGCTTATCGGAGGCGCGGGATGGCTATATGCACCTTTATAGTGTGAATAAAAAGAACCGGGAAGTCCTTGAAAAATTAAAAAAGTACTTTGATAAAAACGGGGAATTACAAAAGCAGTATGAGATGCTTAATCATTTAAGCAGGACAGCAAACGGAAATTTAAGCGGGACGGTAAAGCTGGATTTTGAGACTTATATCCAGAGGCAGTATTTCCGGCAGATCATATATGCGGCGAATAAACGACTGTATCAGATGACCAAAGGAGAATTTATCCTGCAGTGCCGGGAGGTGGACAAACTTGGAAGCCAGGGACAGGCGGGGCTGGACCTTGATGTCTACCATATGGCAAGTGATTCGGTAAGGGATGTTAAGACCTTATCGGGAGGGGAGTCATTTATGGCATCCCTTGCCATGGCTTTGGGATTGTCAGATATTGTGCAGAATACAGCAGGAGCAATTCATCTGGATACGATGTTTATTGATGAAGGATTTGGCTCTCTGGATGATGCAGCCAGAGAACAGGCAATCCGCATCTTAAATGAGCTGGCAGATGAGAGAAGGCTTGTGGGAATTATTTCTCATGTAAATGAATTGAAAGAACAAATTGACTGTAAGCTTCTGGTTACAAAAACAGAAAAAGGAAGTAAGGTACAATGGTCAGATGAAAGGAGAGGATAGAGATGAAGTATGATTATCTGATCGTGGGAGCAGGACTGTTTGGAGCTGTATTTGCTCATGAAGCAGCAAAGCAGGGAAAAAAGGTGCTGGTGATTGATAAAAGAAGTCATATCGGCGGAAATATTTACACAAAAGAGGTGGAAGGGATCCAGGTACATGAGTATGGGGCACATATTTTCCACACCTCAGATCAAGAAGTGTGGGAGTATGTACAGCAATTTGCAGAGTTTAACCGGTATACAAACAGTCCGGTTGCAAGATATAAGGATGAGCTTTATAATATGCCGTTTAATATGAATACTTTCAGTAAAATGTGGGGGATTAGTACGCCGAAAGAGGCAAAGGCAATCATTGAACGGCAGATTCGGGAGGCAGGGATTACTGAGCCGAAGAATCTGGAGGAACAGGCAATTTCCCTAGTTGGACGGGATATTTATGAAAAGCTGGTAAAAGGCTATACGGAAAAACAATGGGGCAAGCGTGCAACAGAACTTCCAAGTTTTATTATCCGCAGGCTTCCGGTCAGATTTGTTTATGATAATAATTATTTTAATGACAAATATCAGGGCATTCCGATCGGCGGATATACACAGATGGTAGAAAAAATGCTGGATGGCATTGAAGTACGGCTGGATACAGATTTCTTCGAACAGAGGGAAGAGTTTGAGAAAGAAGCTGAGAATGTTGTCTTTACGGGAATGATTGATGAATATTATAACTATTGTTATGGAGAGTTGGAGTACAGGAGTCTAAGGTTTGAGACGGAAGTCCTGGACGAAGAGAACTATCAGGGAAATGCAGTAGTGAATTATACAGAATATGAAATCCCATATACCCGTATCATTGAACATAAGCACTTTGAATACGGATGCCAGGGCGGGTACGGTAATACAGAGACTACTGTCAATCCCAAAACAGTGATCACCAGAGAGTATCCTGCAACATGGAGAAAAGGATGCGAGCCTTACTATCCGATGAATGATGAAAAGAACAATTCTTTGTATCAGAAATACAAGGAGCTGGCTGAGAAAGAAGAACATGTCATTTTCGGTGGGCGTTTGGGGATGTATAAATATTATGATATGCATCAGGTCATTGCAGAAGCACTGAAGTGTGTAAGAAACTGTCTGAATATTTAAGAAACAAAAAAGATACCACAAGCAAAAGCGGAGGTTAAGCGAATAGCCTCGGAGCGTTGCTTGTGGTATCTTTTTATCTATATCTGATGTTCGCTCTGATATTTCAAAGCAGCTTCAATGAATCCCTTGAACAATGGATGAGGTCTGTTTGGTCTGGATTTCAGTTCCGGATGTGCCTGGGTTGCAATGAACCATGGGTGCTCCGGAATTTCGATCATTTCTACGATTCTTCCATCCGGAGAAAGGCCGGACAGCTTCATTCCGTGTGCTGCCAGATCGTCACGGTAATCGTTATTCACTTCATAACGGTGGCGATGACGCTCACTGATATTTTCTGTTCCATATAATTCATATGCTTTGGATGTTTTATCCAGTACACAAGGGTAAGCGCCCAATCTTAATGTTCCGCCAATGTCCTCGATACCAATCTGTTCCGGCATGATGTGGATGACCGGATGAGTAGTATTTGGATTCAGTTCTGCACTGTGAGAATCATTATATCCGATGACATCTCTTGCAAATTCAACGATGGCAAGCTGCATACCAAGGCACAGGCCAAGGAATGGAATCTTATGGGTACGGGCATACTTGATTGCTTCCAGTTTGCCGTCAATTCCACGATGTCCGAAACCGCCAGGTACAAGAATTCCGCTGACATCACCGAGCAATTCCTCTACATTGTCGGCAGTAACAGTTTCAGAATCGATCCATTTGATATTTACTGTTGCACGGCTGAAGATTCCGCCATGCTTCAAGGCTTCTACAACACTGATATATGCATCGTGCAGCTGAATGTATTTTCCGACTAATGCTACGGTAACTTCTGTGTTAGGATTTTTCAGATAGTCTACCATCTCATGCCAGTCCTTTAGGTCTGGTTCCGGGCAGTCCAGATGGAGGCATTCACAGACAACACCTGCCAGATTCTCTTCTTCCATAGCAAGAGGAGCTTCATAAAGATATTCTACATCAAGATTCTGCAGTACATGATTGGACGGCACATTACAGAAAAGTGCAATCTTATCTTTGATTCCAACATCAAGAGGATGCTCAGAACGGCAGACAAGGATATCTGGCTGAATTCCCATTCCCTGCAGATCCTTTACACTGGCCTGGGTAGGTTTGGTTTTCATTTCCTGAGAAGCTTTCAGGTAAGGAATCAAAGTAACATGAATCAGGATGACATTGTCATGTCCTTTTTCGTGCTGGAACTGACGGATGGCTTCCAGGAAAGGCTGGCTTTCGATGTCACCTACAGTTCCTCCTACTTCAATAATGGCAATTTCTGTATTCTCAGCTGCCGGATTACGGTAGAAACGAGATTTAATCTCATTTGTAATATGAGGGATTACCTGAACCGTTCCTCCACCGAAGTCTCCGCGGCGTTCTTTTTGAAGAACAGACCAGTAGATCTTACCGGTAGTTACATTCGAATTTTTACTCAGACTTTCATCGATGAATCTCTCATAATGTCCAAGATCAAGGTCAGTCTCAGCACCATCATCGGTTACAAATACTTCCCCATGCTGAACCGGATTCATGGTTCCAGGATCGATATTAATATAAGGATCAAATTTCTGCATAGTTACAGTATAACCACGAGCCTTCAGCAGACGTCCCAGAGACGCAGCTGTGATTCCTTTACCTAATCCAGAAACTACACCGCCTGTAACGAATACGTATTTTACTGCCATAATTTCCTCCTTAAGTTGAATGATTAATCTTAGTAATAATTATCTAAAAAAATACCTTAAAATTATACACCCTTTTCATTGAAAAATACAGAGTTTTTTTCGTATCTCGCTTCAAAAGTTGCCTGAATCGAAAGTTTTTTAAACTGCTTCATGTCAACGGAACCCACCATAACAGAAGTATGTGCCTGACAGCCTTTTAATTTGGGAAGCTGTTCAAGCGCGAGCTGAGCGTTTTGATCAGAAGCGGCGCTGACAGACAGAGCAATCAGTACCTCGTCGGTGTGAAGCCGGGGATTCTTACTTCCCAGATACTGAGTCTTTAATTTCTGGATCGGTTCGATTGCTTCTGGAGAAATGACATGGCACTTATGGTCAATTCCTGCAAGTTCTTTTAAAGCATTTAATAAAAGAGCAGCACTGGCTCCCAAAAGGTCGGATGTTTTACCGGTCACCATACGTCCGTCATGAAGCTGAAGTGCAGCAGCAGGTCCGCCAGTCTGTTCTGCATAAGAAATCGCAGCATCAACAACAGGGCGATCATGAACCGTGATTCCAGCCTGATTCATCAACATTTCCAGTTTGTAAGTCTCTTCTTCTGAACATGCGCCGATCAGCAGACGTCTTCTGGAATCATAATATCTACGGATGATTTCCTGGCGGGAAGCTTCCCGGCAGACTTCATCATCACAGATACAGTTTCCTGCCATATTTACGCCCATATCTGTTGGAGACTTGTAAGGGCTGCTTCCGTAAATACGCTGGAACATGGCATTCAGGACCGGAAAGATCTCAACATCCCGGTTGTAATTGACGGTAGTTTTTCCGTAAGCTTCCAGGTGGAATGGATCTATCATGTTGATATCATTCAGATCAGCAGTTGCTGCTTCATATGCCAGATTAACGGGATGTTTTAATGGAATATTCCAGATTGGAAATGTTTCAAATTTAGCATATCCGGCACAGATACCACGTTTGTGTTCCTGGTAGAGCTGGGAAAGACAGACTGCCATCTTGCCGCTTCCAGGTCCGGGAGCAGTGACAACAACCAGTGGACGGGTTGTTTCGATATAATCATTTTTTCCATATCCGTCGTCACTTACAATGTACGGGACATTCGTAGGATAGCCAGGGATAATATAGTGGCGGTATACGGTGATTCCAAGCTTTTCCAGACGATTTTTAAACAGTTCGGCACTTTCCTGGCCACTGTATTTTGTAATCACAACACTTCCGACATAGAGACCAAGCTCCTGATAGATGTTCATTAAACGGAGCACGTCAGAATCATAGGTGATACCTAAATCTCCGCGAATCTTGTTTTTTTCAATATCTTCGGCACTGATGACGATGACGATTTCTGCCTGGTCTGCAAGTTCTTTCAGCATTCGCAGTTTGCTGTCCGGCTGGAAGCCTGGAAGTACTCTGGAAGCATGATAGTCATCGAAGAGTTTTCCACCGAATTCCAGGTACAGTTTGTTGTCAAACTGGCTGATTCGCTCACGGATATGAGAAGACTGCATTTTTAGGTATTTTTCATTATCAAATCCTATTTTCATATGTTTTCATTCCCTCTGCTTTATATGTAAAAATTGAAGAAAATGCGGATTTTTGTGTATAAGCATTTTCACACCAAGTATACTACATTAGAAAGGAAGTTTACAATCTTTTCATAATGTTTTTATGAATAAGAAAAGAGTGAAAACCAAGTAAAATAGGCTATCACTCTTTTTTATGATACTATTTTGATACTAAAATTTGATTTTTTCAAGTTTTTCTATAATTTCCTTCTGGTGAGATTCAAACAAATGAGAATAGGTGTTCATTGTCACTTTCACATCTTCATGTCCCAATCGTTCTGCAATCATCAGAGGATTTGCACCGAGATTTATTAATATACTTGCATGTGAATGTCTCAGATCATGTACCCGGATTGTCTTAAGATTGATTTTCATACACGTCCGAGTAATTGCTTCACCAAGCCATACCCGAGATCGATTGAATATCCGGTGTTCCGGATCCAGGCCATACAACCGACTTGTGTATTCCCGTATTTCATCTAGTAAAAACTGAGGAACTTCTATCACGCGGTTGCTCTTCTGAGTTTTTGGTGGCTGCATAACATATTCACCGTTGACATAAGCAAGGGTTTTGTTGATACTGATCGTCTTCTCATTAAAGTCAATATCATTTAATGTGAGTGCCAGAAGTTCCCCTTTTCTCATACCTGTGTAGAATAATATCTCAAAAGCTGTGTATAGCTCTATATTGTCTTTGATGCTGTCTGAGAATCTTTTATATTCTTCTGGCGTCCAGAAGTCTATATTCCCTTTCTGTGGCTTGCAGATTTGTGCTATAACAGGGCTTTTTTGCAATCCCAGATAATTTACTGCATATTTGAATAACATTCGCAAATAGGCATTTATTTGCCTTGTGTGAGATGCTGAGAAGCCTCTGTCTAATAATTGATTTTGCCATTCCACAATATCGGCCGGAGTGATCTCAGATACAATCTTCTTTCTGAAATATGGCAGTATATGCAACTCTATGGCATTGCATTGGTTTTCCAGAGTGGATGGCCTGACGCGGTTCTCTTTGAATCTTTTATATTTGTCATATAATGTGGCAAAGGTGATATCTGGATTCTTTGCAAATTGCTCCAGGAATAGCCGTTCCCACTCTTTCGCTTCACGCTGCAGCTTGAATCCTCTTTTTAGCTTCTGCTTCTTCTGGCCGGTCCAGTCCGTATAATAAAATTTACAGTACCATGTTCCTTTTGATTCATCCTTATATGCCGGCATGTATATTCTCCTTTCATGCTCCACGCTGGGCGGTGTGGGAATGATTGGAAAATATTGACACATTTATTGAGATTGACTATAATATACTTAACAAGGGAGCCGAAAGCCAGCGTACACCTGGCACCCGGCAAAATATGTACTACAAAATAGCGCCTTACTTTACCAGAGTGGGGGCGCTATTTTTTGTGTCTGTCATTGGATACAAGGGTAATAACAGCACAGAGCATAATGATAAAGGTGAATAAATCCGGCCATGTTATCATAAGCACCAACCCCCTTTCTGCTGGGTGGCTGGTATAGCGCCTGATCGGCTCCCTGGGTAAGTATATTATTGTCAATGAGTAATCGCCCTGATCTGGGGCGTCCTTTGTCTTAATCTCTTATCTACCATAGTAGAAATTAATCTTTGTCTTTTCTCTGACTTTTTACAAACTCTGCGAATTTCATTATTTGCTCGAGTTCTTCTTCTGTAAATTCTTCGCCCTCAAAATGGGCGGCGATAGTGTTAATACCTTCTGATTTAGGTGCATAAAAATTTTTAACACTTCCATCCGGCATATACATTTTACCTTGGTACTCGTAGTCGAGTTGTAAAAAATCTTCTATACTCATACCAAGCCCATTAGATATTTTGCTAATTAAGTCTAGCTTTCCCGTGTCGCTATCTCTTTTTATAAAAGAGTAGAGCGTTGTAGGTGCGACACCTATGTTTTGTGCAAATTCTTTTACCGTAATATTCTTGTCATCTAATAATTCCTTTAATTTCTTTCCGAGTGCCATTTTTTTCACCTCCAACATTATTAAAACACGAAAAAAAGTATTTGTAAATGACTAACACGAAAAAAAGTATTGACATTTGTTACGATAATAGGTATTATGATGTTGAGTAATACGAGTGAACGTAATACTTAAATGAGTAATCGGAGGTGATAAAATGAGCATGACCATTGACGATCGTAAATATGCTATTGCCTTGGCCAATAGCGGTTTAACAGTTAAACAGGCTGCAGAGCGTGCAGGAATGTCAAGACAGCGATTCATGATGATTATCAACAGCAAGCGAATTACACCGCAGGCAGCGGGAAAGATCGCCAAAGCTCTGGGCGTTGATGTCACAGAGATCATTGTAACCGAAAACTAATCACGCTGGGCGGTGTGGGGAGTGTTGGAAAATGTGCGACGTCGCACAGGAAAGGAGAAAATATGAAAAGTAGATTTTACACGGCCAAGGAAGTTGCTGAGATTTTAGGCGTTAGTTCCGCAAAAGCATACAAAGTGATCAAATCATTGAATGATGAGTTAACTGCAAAAGGCTACATAACCATAGCAGGAAAGGTTCCAATCGCCTATTTTAATGAAAAATGCTATGGCGAGCAGGTGAGCTGATGGCTTCCAAACAGGAACTACTTGAAAGCATTCAGCCAGGTATGAAGCTGACAAAGAACTTCTTCATGAAGATCTATGGATATGAATTAACCTGGACAGGCTTTGCAGATCAGGCACTGTCAGATCTGGAGAAAGCCGGATGCAGTAAAGCGAGAGTATATTATCGACAATTTGTTGGTGAATATGAAAAGCAACATGATGAAGAGATGAAAGAAGTTGCAGACTGGTACAGGAAGCAGCTGAAAGGAGATGGTAAGGATTGGAAGAGACAGCGAGAAGCGGAACTCCGGAAGGAGGACTTACAGCAGAAGAGCGACAGAGAGCTATTG
>JALEKG010000060.1 GCA_022769185.1 Dorea sp.
TTAAAGCATGGACTTAAGGATATCGAAGATGAGCCAAAACTTGGAGTTATCATGAAGCAGATCGAGGATCAGATCCACATTATTGTATGGAATAACGGGGAAGCGATTTCAGAAGCAGAGCTTCAGAAATTAAATACAGAACAGATAGATAAGGAGGATCCATTTGCTGCAGAACATCTGGGAATTATTAATGTAAGAAAAAGACTCAAGCTTTATTACGGAGACCAGGCATCGCTCTATTTTGACAGCAGACCGCAGATGGGAACGAAAGTACATTTGTTTATCCCACTTGTGGGAAAATTAGATGCCGAAACAGACTGTCACAATGTGGAAAAGTCAGAGAAAGGAGAGAGTTCATGCGAATCGTAGTGGTGGAAGATGAGACACCGATCAGGGAAGGCCTAAGCAAGATACTGGGGAAATTAAGTGACAGCTATGAATTGACGGGCAAAGCTGAAAATGGAGCAAAAGGGCTGGAACTGGTCAGAAATACAAGGCCAGATCTGGTCATTCTTGATATCCGCATGCCAGATATGGACGGGCTTACCATGCTGGAGCATATCCGGGAAGAAAAGATCAACTGCAAGGCCATTGTACTAAGTGCTTATTCTGATTTTGATTACGCAAAGCGGGCGATAGAACTCGGTATTGAGAATTATCTGCTGAAACCGATCAAGATACCGGAGTTAAAAAGAGTTTTAAAAGAAACAGAAGAATCTATTTCCAAAGAGCAGAGCAAAGAACACCTTCTGAGTCTGGAGCACGTTTTCCTGAATGCGATCACTGGACAGCTGGAAGACGATGCGCAGTTGGCAGAACTTTTAAAAGAAAAATACGGGATCGAGCGTGATGAGCCGATTGCGATATTTGGAATCGGGATGGGAGCAAATTATGATACCTATCGTGAGTATGTGAAAATAGCATTGGAAGATATCGGGATCCACAATCAGAATTTTAAATCTTATCCCATGGAATTTGCAAAAAGACGTGCCTTCGTTATGATCTTATATCATATGGAAGAGGAAGAGCGGGTAAGGGTATATTTTGAAAAAAATATTGTACCCATGCTCAGCAGCAAGGTGAGTGGGAAACTGGTCTTAAGCTGGAGTGTATGCCGGGGCCTCCTGAAGGTGAGAGATTCTGTTGTAGAAACGACTCGGATTCTGGAATGGAATCTGATATTGGGAAAGAAAGTACTGCTTACGAAACAGAAACTGGATGAGCTGGATCTCTATCCGCTGAAATATCCGCTGCATCTGGAAGAACAGGCCAGACAGGCGTTAGATTCCAATGATTTAAAAGCGTTTAAAAGTGTACTCCGGAAATTCCGGGATTATTGCCGGGAGAAGCCATGCAGTGTGCAGGAGATGAAAGAGGCTTTCACCCGTCTGGCGCTGAATCTGATCCATGTGGCATCAGAGGTTGGGGCGGCAGAATCCCAGTCGCAGGTTCAGCAGTTTTTAAAGACAATATCAGAGGCATCCAGCTGGACAGATATGGAAGACAAATTTGAGACATTTTTCGAATGCCTGACGATAAAAAATGCAAAAGACGGGGAGGTAAGCTTACTGATCCAGAAAGCGCTTCAATACATTCAGCAGTATTATAACCAGGGGATTACACTGGAGGAAACGGCGACAAAACTGCATGTATCAGAAGAGTACTTAAGCAGTCAGTTTAAAAAAGAGACCGGCAGAACATTTACGGAAACCATCCGGAGATATAGGATTGAAAATGTCAAGGAGCTGCTTTTGAAATCCTCTTTGAAGCTGAATCAGATCGCAGATATGGTGGGCTACTCGGATCCGAAATATATGAGCAAAGTATTCAAAGAAGAGGTAGGAATGCTCCCTCTGGAGTATCGGAAAAAGAATGGATAACTAGTAGAAAAATGTCGAAAAACGCTAAAATCGTCTACCTTTTTCAAAAATTTCCCCCTTTCATCCGGGAAAAATTATGCTAATATGTTCCCATCAAGAAAAGGAGAATGTGTTATGAGTAAGAAAATGGTAATGTTTCGCAGCCCAGACGATGTATTAGACTTTGTAAAAAAAGTAGAAAAATATCCTTATGACATGGATATGAAGAGAGGAAGATATATTGTAGACGCAAAATCTCTTTTAGGACTTATGAATCTTGGCTTTGAACAAGAGATTGAATTGAAAGTATATCATGATGAATGTGAAGACCTCTGGAAAGATATAGAAAAATACGTGGCAGCATAAAAGTGAATGCTTGTACAAAAGAACTCCTCAGCGTATAATATGTGCGGTGAGGGGTTTTTTATTGCCATGCATGCGATAAAAAGGTCCAGTGGCCCTTTTTGAGTATGAAAGGAGTAAATGATGTAATGAGACAAAAAAGAAAAGTGGACAGAAGCAATTATCTTTTTGATAATCGGATGCTTCTGGCGTTAATCATTCCGCTGGTGATCGAACAGCTTCTGGCAGTGCTGGTCGGCATGGCGGATTCTATTATGATAGCCAGTGTAGGAGAGGCGGCGGTATCGGGAGTCTCTCTGGTTGATCAGATCATGGTGCTTTTGATCAATGCATTTGCAGCACTGGCAACCGGCGGCGCGGTAGTAGCCGGGCAGTTCCTAGGACAGAAAAGAACAGAAGATGCCTGCAGGTCGGCGACTCAGCTGGTCTGGTTCGTAACCATCTGTGCAATTATAATTACGTTAATTGTATATATTGGAAAATATTTTATCCTTCATGTAGTCTTTGGACAGATCGAACCGGATGTCATGCATCACGCAGACATCTATCTGATGATCGTATCTGCGTCCATTCCATTTATGGCATTATATAATGGCGGAGCAGCCATTTTCCGCGTTATGGGAAATTCAAGGGTCACCATGCAGGTTTCGATTATTATGAATATCATAAATGTCGGAGGAAATGCGATTCTGATCTATGGTTTCCATCGGGGAGCAGAAGGTGTTGCAATTCCGACACTGGTATCCAGGATTGTGGCAGCGCTGATCATTACCGTTCTTCTCTGTAATCAGCGAAGAACATTACATATAGAAAGAACACTGCATTATAGAATCAATTGGTCTCTGGTAAAGAAAATTTTAAGTATTGGGGTGCCAAACGGACTTGAGAACAGTATGTTCCAGTTGGGAAAGATCATCGTACTCAGCCTGGTATCTACATTTGGAACTTATGCGATTGCAGCAAATGCAGTATCCAATGCGATTGCGATGTTCCAGACCCTTCCGGGTATGGCTGTCTCCCTTGCGGTCACGTCCGTGATATCCAGGTGCGTAGGTGCGGGAGATTATGAGCAGGTGAAATATTATAGTAAGAAGTTATTGAAGTTCACCTATAGCTGTATGATGGTAACCGTATTCTTTATCCTGGCAGTCCTGCCATACATATTAAAAGCATACAATCTGTCCGACAAGACTGCTCAGATTGCTACAAATATCATCTATTTCCATGGAATCAGCGCCATTCTCATATGGCCGCTTGCATTTACTTTACCGGGCACCTTCCGGGCATGCGGGGATGCAAAAGCATGCATGTATATTTCCATTTTCTCCATGTGGATCTTCCGGATCGGATTCAGTTATGTCCTGGGAAAATATGCTGGTATGGGTGTATTCGGAGTCTGGGTCGCAATGGTCATCGACTGGCTGTTCCGGACGATCTGCTTCTTGATCCGGTACTTTAGTGGGAAATGGCGGAAAAAAGCGATCGTATAAGGAAGAGACTTGTAAAAGCAGATTTTCTATCATATAATATATTCATCTATTACGAAACAGGAGGAAATTCTTGTGAAAAGAGAATTAGTAATTGTCATTGATTTTGGTGGGCAGTACAATCAGCTGGTAGCTAGACGTGTCAGAGAATGTAATGTATATTGTGAAATCTATTCTTACAAGACTGACATCGAAAAAATCAAAGCGATGAATCCAAGGGGAATTATCCTGACCGGCGGACCAAACAGCTGTTATGAAGCAGACTCCCCAACATACAAAAAAGAGTTATTTGAACTCGGTATTCCGGTACTGGGACTGTGCTATGGCGCGCAGCTTATGATGCATGTACTGGGAGGAAAGGTTGCAAGAGCAGATGTCAGAGAATATGGAAAGACAGAAGTTCTGATAGATAAGGCAGACTCCAAAGTATTTACAGGGGTATCCCCGAAGACCATCTGCTGGATGAGCCATTTTGATTCCATTTTTGAAGTAGCACCAGGATTTGAGATCACCGCACACACAGCAGACTGCCCGGTGGCAGCAGCAGAAAATGCAGAAGCAGGATTATATGCGATCCAGTTCCATCCGGAAGTACTTCATACGGTAGAAGGTACAAAGATGTTATCCAACTTTGTATTAAATGTCTGTGGATGTGCCGGAGACTGGAGAATGGATTCCTTCGTAGAAGAATCTATCAAACAGATCCGTGAAAAAGTTGGAGACGGAAAAGTTCTGCTTGCTTTGTCCGGTGGAGTAGATTCCTCTGTGGCAGCTGGTCTGTTATCCAGAGCAATTGGAAAGCAGCTGACTTGTGTATTCGTAGACCACGGTCTTCTTCGAAAAAATGAGGGAGATGAAGTAGAGGGTGTATTTGGGCCAAACGGACAGTTCGACTTGAATTTTATCCGTGTCAATGCACAGCAGAGATATTATGACAAACTTGCCGGTGTGACAGAGCCGGAAGCAAAAAGAAAGATCATCGGTGAAGAGTTCATCCGTATTTTTGAAGAAGAAGCAAAGAAAATCGGTGCGGTAGACTTCCTTGCACAGGGGACGATCTATCCAGACGTGGTAGAGAGTGGACTGGGCGGAGAATCCGCAGTCATTAAGTCTCATCATAACGTAGGCGGATTACCGGATTATGTAGATTTCAAAGAAATCATCGAACCACTCCGTGATCTGTTTAAAGACGAAGTAAGAAAAGCAGGACTGGAGCTTGGTATTCCTGAGAAGCTCGTATTCCGTCAGCCATTCCCGGGACCGGGACTCGGCATCCGTATCATCGGCGAAGTAACTGCTGAGAAAGTAAGAATCGTGCAGGATGCAGACGCAATCTACAGAGAAGAGATCGCAAACGCAGGACTGGATAAAGAAATCAACCAGTATTTCGCAGCGCTGACCAACATGCGAAGCGTCGGAGTCATGGGAGATGAAAGAACCTACGACTATGCCGTAGCATTAAGAGCGGTAAAGACCGTTGACTTTATGACAGCCGAGGCGGCAGAGATACCATACGAAGTGCTCAACAAAGTAATGAGCAGGATTATCAACGAGGTTAAGGGAGTGAATCGAGTATTCTACGATCTGACCAGTAAACCGCCAGGGACAATAGAGTTTGAATAGTAGGCGGTGGGCCAGAAAGCCTTATTTTACGGGGCTTCCGGGCTTCGGCCTTTGAAAATTGCATTTTTATTGCATTTTTTTAATTCACCTGCTTATGATACTCAGCTGTGAACTGATTGCTTGTGTAATCAGCCACACTTTCTGTTGCA
>JALEKG010000106.1 GCA_022769185.1 Dorea sp.
TTATTCATGAAAAGGCCTTAAAAAATTGCCATCAAGAAATATAACTGACCGATATTTACAGCATATGACCTGGGAATGGATTATGCAGCCTGTTTTAGCTCTACCATTCCGTCGTTATGCCAAGTTTATTCTAATATTTTACACTTTATACTCTTGATTGCAGATTAGAGGCTAACGAAAAATCAAAGAAAGAAGATATTCTTAAATTAGCAGAAGGTCATATTCTTCAAAAAGCTGAACTCAGAGGAAGATATCAGCGCAAACATCGATGATGTAATGCGGCTATTATATCTTTAGAAGGGAGAAACAGACTATCAAGTTTACTTCAAGAAACTTTACCATCGCAGGAAGGAATATGGAAATCTACATGCAAAAGTGAACTCGATTTACCATCATAGAAAAGAATATGGAAATCTACATGCAAATTCTGACTCATTTTACCATCACAGAAAAAAGTATAGAATTCTACATGAAAATATCAGCAAGAATTTCCATCAGATTTAGAGAATCGGAAATTATTTATGAAAAGAACTTTAAAAACTGCCATCAAAAAATGCGAGACTGAAAAAATGATTGCCCCATCAAAGCTCATCGACAGCAAAATATATTTGTGCTATACTTAGTGAACCACAAGAAAAGGAGAATTTAAGAAATGAGGATAGCAGTAACATATGATAATGGAATGGTATTTCAGCATTTTGGAAGAACAGAGTCTTTTAAAGTGTATGAAGTAGAAGGTGGAAAGATAATATCCAGTGAAGTGATTGCTTCTAATGGCGTAGGGCATGGTGCTCTTGCCGGGCTGCTTGCAGAACAGGCTGTGGATGTGTTGATCTGCGGAGGAATCGGCGGTGGCGCACAGGCTGCACTCCTGGAAGCCGGTGTGGAATTGTGTTCCGGAGCGCAGGGAGATGTGGATCAGGTGGTAGAGGCTTACCTTAAAGGAGAACTGCTTTCTACAGGTGTGAATTGTGATCATCATCATGAGGAAGGTCACAGTTGTGGAGATGAGGGACATTCCTGCGGTGGATGTGGTGGATGCGGAGCGCACACGCAGTTAACCGGACGCAATGTGGGGAAAATTTGCCGCACACATTACAGAGGAACTTTCAATGATGGAACGCAGTTTGACTCTTCTTATGATCGCGGTGAACCACTGGAATTTCTCTGCGGTGCCGGTCAGATGATTCCGGGATATGACGCAGCAGTAGCAGATATGGAAGTTGGCCAGATCGTGAATGTTCATTTGATGCCGGTGGAGGCATATGGGATGCCGGATCCGAATGCAATCTTTACTGTTGAAATCGCACAGCTTCCAGGTTCTGAAGAATTAAGTGCAGGTCAGCAGGTCTATCTTGCCGACCAGTATGGTCAGCCGTTCCCGGTGAAAGTTGTGGCGAAAGACGAGACAACAATTACATTAGATGCAAATCCAGAAATGGCAGGGAAAGAATTGAATTTCCAGATTGAGCTGGTAGAGGTTCGATAATTTAAGACGAAAGAAATACAGGAGGCCATTTTTTATGATGGAAAACAAAGCGGGCAAATATGCAAGATCCAACTTGATTTACCATCATAGGGAAGAATATGGAAATCCTCAGACGGCTTTAGAACTAAAAAAGAGCGGAAAATCTCCAAAGAGACTGTCCGCCCTTATTTAGTTACCAGCCATCTGTTCTTCCTGCTGTTCGATCATTATTTATGAGACATATGCTTTTAAGAGAGCAAGTGTGTTCTTAACGCCGTCTACATGGGAACGTTCGTAGTTATGTGAAGCATATACACCTGGGCCAATGAGTCCGTGAAGGATGTCATATCCGCTCTTGAGTGTTGCCTCAACATCAGAACAGTAATGAGGATATACATCGATTGCAAAATCAAGGTTATTTTGTTTTGCAGTTTCGATGAGGGCACTTGTTACATCATAGTTGTATGGCCCTCCGGAATCTTTTGCACAGATGGAAACCTGACGTTCTGTACATTCAAGATCTGCACCGACACAGCCCATGTCTACAGATAACATTTCTTTTGTATCTTCTGGAATAAAGCTTCCACCGTGTCCAACTTCTTCATATACAGTGAACAGAAGAGAAACTTTACGTTTTAACGAAAGCTTTTCTTCTTTTACCATCTTGGCAAGTCCAAGAAGGATGGATGCAGAAAGCTTGTCATCCAGGAAACGGCTCTTGATGTAACCGCTTTTGGTTACGGTTGTGCGAGGATCCATCGCAATGAAATCTCCGACCTGAATTCCAAGCGCTTTTGTAGCTTCTTTTGTGTCGACATTTTCATCCAGAAGGATTTCCATGTTAGCTTCTTTTCGTTCCACTTTTTCATCTGCAACGTGAGCAGAAGGTTCTGTATTAAGCACAACGCCAGTGTAAACCTTTCCGTCGCGTGTGTGGATCGTGCAGTTTTCGCCGTCACAGGTTGTCCACTGGTGACCGCCAAGTGTAGTCGGATGGATACGTCCGTTATCCTTGATGGAACGAACCATCGCACCGAGAGTATCAAGATGTGCTGCTAAGAGCAGGGGATTTCCCTCGCCGCCGAGTGTGACATGTACATTCCCTTTGTTGGAAAAATATGGCTCGTACCCCATATCAGTCAACACTTTGTGAACATAAGCGGCAACTTCTTTTGTATAGCCGGAAGGGCTTGGAATAGAAGTGAGCGACTTCAGTTCGTCCGTTATATAGTTAATATAAGTGTTCATAAAAGCCTCCTTGAAATTAAAGTGTTTACTATACTATTTAGCTTAATGTTTTTTGATAAAAAATACAATATTATTTACAAAAAATGGAAAAAGATTACAATAATACTAGTATGGTTTGTTGTAGTAGGGAAATTTGTATGCAAAATCCGCCAGGTAGCAGAAGCCATATGGAAAACTTGCAAGGCTGCGTAAGTGCTGGTGATATCAACAGCAGTAATCCTTTTGACTATATGGATAATGAATACTATGAAAATATAAAGTCTTTGGGAGAAGATGCAATACCTGTGTTGCTTGAAGGACATCAGAGTGAACAGTACAGTGGCCTGATGGATTATCTTGCTATGTATTTAGTTTGGGATATTTCAGGAAATACAGATGCCAAGGAGTTGGGCCAATGTGAAAACGCAGAGCAAATGTACGATGCATGGATAGAATTCGAAATGGAAAATTTATAGCAACAGCGAGTTGCTTGTAGCAAAGAGACAAATGGTGATTTTAATGAAGAATATTGTAAGTGGTGCTATTCGGATGGCGAATTCAAGTATACTAGTATTACATAATGTGTTTATTTTACCTTCGTATGATTTGTTTTTATACGGAGGTTTCTTTTTGGCATATTAGAGATTGCTATACTGGCTTTTAGGTATCCGCTTCTTGACAAAAAGGTAATATCTTGTATAATAAAGGTAACATCTTGTATATTTTCAAGGGAGAGGATTTGAATGAATTTTGATTTTTCAGTAAGTAATATCAATACTGAGAGTATAGGCGCATCGTATTATTTGATTGGATTAATCAATCGTTTTAACAACGGTTTCCAGGCAGCAGCAGACAACATTTTTGAGGAGCTAAGCTGGAAACAGATTTTCTTTATGAACTGTGTCGCTTTATTTGAAAATGCACCAACAATTAAAGATATGGCGGATCTGCTGGGGTGTTCTCATCAGAATGCAAAGCAGATTCTGTCTAAATTAGAGAAACAGTGCTTTGTGGAAGTATTTCAGGATCCTGTGGATAAAAGAAAGCAGCGCATTGTTCTGACGGAGAACGCGTTGGAGTTTCGCAGACGTTATGATCAATTGAGTGAACAGGCCATGCAGACGCTATTTGGAAATATAAGCAAAGAAGAACTACTTACAACAATATCGGTATTTACCAGGTTGAATAAAAATGTAGATGAGCTGAAAGGACAGATGGAATTATGAGGTGTATTGTGACTTATTCATCAAAATACGGAAGTGCAAAAAAATACGCAAAGTGGATAGGAGAAGCTCTTTCCTGTGAAGTAAAGGATATCAAAAGCGTTCGTTCCGATATGCTGCAAAACTATGATGTGATAATTCATGGCGGAAGTCTTTATGCCGGGGGAGTAAGCGGAATGAAACAGCTTGTAAAGCTGTATCCGTCAATTCGTGATAAGAAGCTGATTTTATTCACCTGTGGGCTGGCTGATCCGACATCGCCACAAAATGTGATGCATATTGAGAAAGGTATTGCCAAAACGGTACCGAAAGATATGTATAATAATATGAAACAATTTCATTTCAGAGGAGGGATTGATTATAGCAGATTGTCTCTGATTCACAGGGCGATGATGTGGATGCTATGCCAGACAATGAAGAGGAAAGGATACGACAATTTATCTGACGATGATAAGCTGATGTTGGATACATATGGGAAACAGATTGATTTCTCGGACCAGAGCACAATTCAAATGTTGGTTGAATATATCATGGCATGCTAATTATTATCCATCATGGAAAGGGATGTGGATAATCTACATGAAAATCTCAGCCGATTTTACCATCATGGAAAGAGATATGGGTAATTTACATGCAAACCCAAGAAAAAATGAATGCCGCCCAAAGATTGATGGATCTTTGAGGCGGCAGTTTTTTGGAATTTAATCTGCATCCAGAGGTTTGTCTTTGTATTCTTCGTAGAGATCTGGAAGTACCTGCAGAAGGTGTGCACGTTCGCAGGTGTTGTGGATTAGGATGTTCTTTAAGATGTCTGCACAGAAGAGGATTGCGGATATAATGAAGAACATGTGTGGGGAATCGACTGGTCATCTACTTTTGCACCAGTTTTTTGCGGAGGATTATGATTGATGATTTCATTTCTGTTAAAAAAGTGCTATACTTTATTCAGGAAAAAAGTATATTTTACAGAAATAGGGTGATATGCAATGAAAATCTATGACATTTCACAGGAGGTGTTTGGCTGTGAAGTCTTTCCCGGAGATCCTGCACCGGAGAGGGAGGTGTTAGCGGAAATATCGAAAGAATCTCCCTGTAACCTGTCGGCATTTCGTATGTGTGCGCATAATGGAACTCATGTGGATGCTCCTTTTCATTTTTATGAGAATGGCAAGGCTGTTCATCAGATGGATCTTAAGAAATTTATTGGAAATGCGTATGTGACAGAGCATGAGGGAGAGGTCTCTGCCGAGGATGCTCTTGCAATTATTGAAAGGGCCAGAGACGCGGACCGGCAGTCTGTAAAGAGGATCCTGATCAAGGGTCCGGCAGTGGTATCTGCGGATGCTGCAGACGTGTTTATTGAGGCGGGAATCTCACTTCTTGGAAATGAATCTCAGACGGTAGGGCCGGAGGATGCACCGATGGAAGTACATCTGAAGTTATTGGGCGCAGAGATCGTGCTTCTGGAAGGAATCCGGTTAGGCGAAGTGGCGGAAGGAGTCTATTTTCTGAATGCGGCCCCGATCAACCTTGGCGGCGGTGACGGAGCTCCATGTCGCGCAACATTGATCGATATGGGCAAGTAGAATAAAAAGAGATTCCGGAATCAGGAAGAAGAAGACAAAAAGGAAGAGTATCAGGAGAATTTCATGGATAAAATATCATTATATGCGTTTCTGAATCAGCAGCTTCAGGGGCTGGTCAGCTCGACTCCGTATCAGATTACGAAACTTGCCAACGCGTCTGCTCTTTTGACACAAAGTCTGGAAGAGATTAACTGGGCGGGATTCTATCTTATGGAAGACGGGAAGCTGATCCTCGGTCCGTTTCAGGGAAAGGTTGCCTGTATGGAGATTCCCATAGGAAGGGGCGTATGCGGGACCGCAGTCGAGCGGGATGAGATCATGCTGGTGAAGGATGTACACCAGTTCCCGGGGCATATTGCCTGTGATTCGGCCTCGAATTCGGAGATTGTACTTCCCATTCATAAGAACGGAAGGATTGTGGGAGTGCTGGACATCGACAGTCCGGTCATTGCAAGATTCGATGAAGAGGACAGAGAAGGATTGCTAAGGTTCGTGCAAATATTAGAAGAAAATATGTAAATGAATTAGAGGAGGCTATTATGGATTTAAATTTAAAAGGCAAAAGACTACAAGGGGCTTGAGATCATGGACCGTGTAGGAGGCGGAGATTCTTTTGCTTCCGGTCTGATCTACGGACTGATGACAACAGCGGATGCTGAACTTGCAGTTAATTATGGTGCAGCGCACGGCGCGCTTGCAATGACAACACCGGGTGATACCACGATGGCAAGCAAGAAAGAAGTAGAAGCAATCATGGGCGGAGCAGGCGCTCGTGTACAGAGATAATGGAAGAAAAATGACGAATGATAAGAGGCTTTGTATCTGGACAGATAGAAAGCCTTTTATCTTGAATTTGAGGGTATTTAATAGTATAATTTTTTCAGTGAACATTTTAGAAAGCTAAATGATTACATTAGCAATGAGGAGGAATCTGATATGGTTACATGGAATAACTTAGATACACTTTCTTCATTTAAAGAACTTTTAAATGTAGAGCGTGTGAACCTTGCCGAAGCAATGTCCGGAGAAAATGGTGCAGAGCGTGTAAGAAAATACAGTGTGCCAATGGCAGAAGGTCTTGCATATAATTTCGGAGCAAAACAGGTAGATGATAAGGTACTGAATGCTCTTGCAAAATTAGCAGAGGAAGCTCAGCTTACAGAAAAATATGAAGCACTTTACAATGGTGAGATGATCAATACTGGTGAAAAACGTCTGGTACTTCATCAGCTGACACGTGGACAGCTGGGAGAAGCAGTTGTGGCAGACGGCGTTGACAAACGTGCTTTCTACGTTGAGCAGCAGACAAAGATTGCTGAATTTGCCAATAAGGTACATGCCGGAGAGATCACCAATGCGGCTGGAGAAAAATTTACGACGGTTGTACAGATCGGAATCGGCGGTAGTGACCTTGGTCCTCGCGCGATGTATCTCGCACTGGAAAACTGGGCAAAGGCAAATGATACCTTTAAGATGAGAGCAGAATTTATCAGCAATGTTGACCCGGATGACGCAGCAGGCGTTCTGAACCGCATTGATGTTGCACATTCTATTTTCGTATTGGTATCCAAATCCGGGACAACCCTTGAGACACTGACCAATGAATCCTTTGTAAAAGATGCTCTGGAGAAAGCAGGGCTGGATCCGTCTAAGCATATGATCGCAGTTACCAGTGAGACCTCTCCTCTGGCTAAGAGTGATGATTACCTGGCTGCATTCTTTATGGATGATTATATCGGAGGACGTTATTCTTCTACATCCGCAGTAGGCGGAGCGGTACTGTCACTGGCATTCGGACCGGAAGTGTTTGCACGATTCCTGGAAGGTGCGGCAGCAGAAGATGTACTCGCAAAAGAGAAAGATCTGTTAAAGAACCCGGCAATGCTGGATGCATTGATCGGAGTATATGAGCGCAATGTACTTGGATATCAGAATACAGCAGTTCTTCCATATTCTCAGGCATTAAGCCGTTTCCCGGCTCACCTGCAGCAGCTGGATATGGAATCCAACGGAAAGTCTGTGAACCGTTTCGGCGAGCCTGTTGATTATCCGACAGGTCCGGTGATCTTTGGAGAACCAGGAACCAATGGACAGCATTCGTTCTATCAGCTACTGCATCAGGGAACAGACATTGTTCCGCTGCAGTTTGTTGGATTCAAGAGCAACCAGGCAGGAATGGATGTTGTGATCCAGGGAAGCACAAGCCAGCAGAAACTGTGTGCAAACGTAGCAGCTCAGATCGTGGCATTTGCATGTGGAAAAGATGATGAGAATCGCAATAAGAAGTTCGAAGGAGGACGTCCGTCAAGCATCATTATTGGTGACCAGTTAACACCAGAGTCACTGGGAGCACTTCTGTCACACTTTGAAAATAAAGTTATGTTCCAGGGATTTGTATGGAATCTGAACAGCTTTGACCAGGAAGGTGTACAGCTTGGAAAAGTACTGGCGAAACGCGTACTTGCCCATGAGACAGATGGGGCACTCAAGGTATACAGTGATCTGTTAAATATTTAGAGGAAAAATATGTGTAATGTAGAAAAACGCCCTGTGTGTCGGCACAGGGCGCTTTTCTATAGTTTTGCAAGTACAGTCCGTCTCATCGTAATATAGCATGCCAGTCCGCCGATGAAGTTGGAGATTGGCTCTGCCAGGAAGACTCCTGTGACTCCCAGGCCTGCGATATGCGGCAGGAGAAAGGTCAGTGGTGCGACGATGATGGCTTTTCTTAAGATGGAGAAGAATACGGCCTGTTTTGCCTTGTTGAGTGCCTTGAAGACACACTGGCCGGTAAACTGGAAGGCCATCATAAAAAATCCAAAGAAATAAATATGTAGCGCCGGAACGGCTTTTTCGATCAGCATCACATCATGATTAAAAATCTTGATGAAGAATTCAGGGAATCCGCTGATCAGTCCCCAGATAACCAGTGTGTACCCGAAACAGATCCATGTCATGAACCGGATGGCCTTTTTCATAAGCGGGATCTGCTTTGCCCCGTAGTTATAGCTGATGACCGGGGAGGAACCGTCGGCCAGGGCCATGACCGGTGTCTGTGCAATCTCGCGGATAGAGTTGATGACAGTCATGACACTGATATAGATATCGCCTCCGAAGATCTGAAGCATGGAATTGCATGCAATCTGCACCAGCCCATTGGTGAAGGACATGACAAATGAAGAGGTTCCCAGTTTTGTAATTTCCCAGATACAGGCAGCATCTGGATGGAATCCGCGGAACGTTAAAGTAAGCTCCGTCTGTCTGCCGGTCAGAAACCGCAGTACCCAGAGGGCAGAAAGAAGCTGTGAGAGAATGGTTGCAATCGCAGCGCCTTTTACGCCCAGATGCAGTACAAAGATGAAGATCGGATCCAGGATGATGTTGCTGATGGCACCGAGTGTTACCGTCTTCATGCCGATTTTGGCAAATCCCTGGCTGTTGATATAAGGATTTAATCCCAGGGAAGTCATGACAAATACGGTTCCCAGCAGATAGATTACCATGTAACCTGCAGCGTATGGATAGGTCGTATCACTGGCACCGAACAGATACAGGATCGGTTTATGGAAGGCAATGCCCAAGATCGTCAGGGCAATGCCCGTTAGTATTAGCATAAAATAGGCGTTGTTCATGATTTTCTGTGCGCCGTTGGTATCCTGTTGTCCTCTTGCGATGGAACAGAGTGGGGCACCGCCCTGTCCGAACAGGTTGGCGAAGGCAGTGACCATGGTGATCACAGGAAAGCACAGGCCAAGTCCTGCGAGAGCAACCGTTCCTTCTCCAGGAAGTTTCCCGATATAAATCCGGTCAATAATGTTGTATAAAAGATTTAGAATCTGTGCAACCAGCATAGGAGCGGCTACGGAAAGAATACTGTGGTGAACGGATGGATTCCCGAAGTCCACTTGTTGAGATCTCATATATTTCGCTTCCTTTTTATGAATTCAGATAATCTAAAAATTCGGAGCATTCTGTAGGATGAGGAGCATTATATAGAATGCCGAATACAGGAGCTTCCTCTTCTGGATACAGATCGGCGTCCTGAAGTTTGGAAAAGTTCTCTGCTCTTATACCGACCGGTATGTCATTCTGATATACGAACAGATCCGAATATGTTTCTGTCTGCTCTTCTGTCAGATATTCCCGAAGATCCCCGTAACATCCTTCTTCTGCATAAGTCAGGAACAGAGATTGGGGCATAATGCATACGTCCAGAATCTCTGAGTTGATCTCTCCGGCCAGTTTTTCTGTACTGGAAATGGACTGCTGAGAAGTTCCTTCTATATATAAAGAAGAATCGATCGACACGATAGAATGATCGTTGTCAATTTCAATGATTTCCCCAAATTCCCGATTGAATGACTCATCACTGATCGTATTGCTGGCGTTGATGAAATCCGCATGAAATCCATAACTTTTGGATTGAGACCGGGTATAACATACGGAGACCAGTATCGCGATCACGGCAACGGTTATGATCGCAGGGATCTTGTAGTACATTACATAATATTCCAGCTTCTGCAGGAAAGTTTTTCCTTTTAATTTTTCCCGGTCTTTCTTGATTTCTTCTGTAAATCTATGTAAGATAGAATTTCCCTTCATAATACACTCCTTTTTGTGTTTTTTAGCTTAAATTTAGCCATATCCGATCTTAGGTTCTCTCTATCATAACTGATTTCCAAAGTGGCTTCAAGAAGTTATAAGAAGAAAATTAGATTGAATAAAAAATAACAAACGATTCAATTATATCCAGATCAGAGGTAAGAAATTTCGATATAAAGGACAAATGATTTGATTTTTTGAAAAAAAGAGAAATGATATACTTTTTTTAGCAAATGAAACTTATGAAACAAAGGGAGGTATTAACTATGAAAAAGAAAAAGTTAATCGCGCTTGGGCTTGTAGCTGTTATGGCAGCATCTCTTGCAGCCTGCGGAAGCAGTGACAGCTCATCATCTGACGACAGCTCTTCATCTTCAGGAAGCAGTGACTCCGATAAGGTCATTACATTCTGGAATATTGGTGTAGAGAATCCGGATGCACTTATCATGCAGTATGCAGTAGACCAGTACAATCAGAATGATTCTGCTGAATCTGGATACACCATTGAGACGACCAGTATCCAGAATGATAAGTACAAAGAGAAACTTGTAATTGCGATGAGTTCTGGAGAATGCCCGGATATGTATACAAGCTGGTCAGGCGGACCGCTTCGTGAGTACATCGATTCCGGATATGCACAGCCAATTACAGATCTTTACAAAGAAGCAGGACTGGATCAGATCTATATGGAAGCAGCTGCAGCACAGGCTACATTCGACGGAGAACTTTATGGAGTACCAATGCTGAACATCTCTATCAGCGGTGTGTTCTATAATAAAGATCTCTTTGATAAATATAATCTGGAAGAGCCAACCACAATTTCTGAACTGGAAGAAGTTTGTGATACTTTAGTAGCAAACGGAGTTACACCATTTGCACTTGGAAATAGCTCTAAATGGCAGGGATCTATGTTCTATCAGGGACTTGCTACACGTTACGCAGGACTGGATGATTTCCGCGCTGCTTATGACGGAAGCGGTTCTTTTGAGGCTGACTGCTTTATCTATGCCGGCGATAAGATCCTGGAGTGGGCAGAGAAAGGTTATTTCCAGGAAGGATGTAATGGTGTAAGTACAGACGATGGACAGGACAGACAGGCTCTTTATCAGGAAAAGGCAGCAATGCTTTATTCGGGTTCCTGGTTTACAGGTACATTATCTGCTGACAGTGAAGAATTCTATTCTCACATGGGATGGTTCCCATTCCCGGAATGCGACGAAGTTGACAACGGTGCAGAGTATGCAAATATCTGTAATGGTACTGTTGGTGACCAGTTTATTTCCTTCAATTGTACAGATGAGAAACTGAAAGAAGCTTTCAAATGCGTTACATACTATTCAACTGATGATTGCATCAGCCTGATGGTTGAAAACGGAAAGATTCCACCGGTTAATAATGCAGCTGATTTAGTAAGCGACCCACTGGCAGTTGAGATCTGTGAATATGTTGAGAACGCAACAGACGTTCAGCTGTGGTATGACCAGTATCTGCCGACAGCAGTAGCAAATGCACATCTGGATAATTCTCAGTTACTGTTCACTCAGGAAACAACTTCCGAAGAAGTGGCTGCAGCAACACAGAAAGCAATGGCAGATTATCTTGCAGATAAATAATCTGTAGTTTTAGATCGTAAAAAGATTGCTTTGAGTTTGTTTTTTGTCACAGTCGCGTGGTAACAGAAGAGAGGTATCACGCGGCTGTGAATTATTTCGGGAGATATTTTTGTTTCCCTTGGTTCCCAGAGAGAAAGGGGGAGTTGCAATGGAAAATAATTCGCTTGCACAAAAAAGGAAAAAGAGTGTGGCAATTTGTGCGACCGTATTCCTGATTCCGGTATTTTTCTTTTTGATTGTATATATTTTTTATCCGATCATAGATACATTTATTATAAGTACATATAAATGGAATGGTATTTCAGCTGATAAAACATTTATCGGTCTTGCAAACTGGAAAACATTGCTTACAGATAAAACATTCTGGACGGCATTTAAACATAATCTGATCATCATGGTATGTTCCATCGTGATCCAGATCCCGATTGGTCTTTTGCTTGCGACATTTCTTGATTTTATTTCAAAGAAAAAAGTACTCAGCAAGGTATTTAAGACGGTATGGTTCCTTCCATATCTGATGTCTTCTGTAGCGATCGGATTCTTGTTTACTTATGCACTGGCAGCAAACGGCGGTATCATCAGTACGGTATCCGGATGGTTCGGCGGAGGAAATGTCGATCTGCTTGGTAATCCAAAGACTGCGTTACTTACGGTTATTTTAATTATTGCATGGCAGTTTATCCCATTCTATATGGTATATGCTATGGCAGGATATTCCGGAATCTCTACAGATGTATATGAAGCTGCATTGATCGACGGAGCTACAAGATGGCAGTATTTCTGGAAGGTTGCGCTTCCGTTATTAAAGCCTACACTGATCGCCGGAGCAATCCTGTCACTGGTTGGATCTCTGAAATATTTCGATCTGATCTATGTTATGACGGGCGGTGGTCCTGGTACTTCCACAGAGTTGATGGCTACTTATATGTATAAGCTTTCATTCTCACAGTTTAACATGGGATATGGTTCTGCGGTAGCAGGCGGTATGTTCATCTTGATCACTGCAGTAGCGCTTGTGGCAAATAAGCTTTTGAACCGGGGAGGTGAAGATTAATGGAAAAAAAGTATACTGTGAAAAAAACGAATCCGGCAGCATGGATCGTATGTATCATCCTGGCTGTTGTATGGAGTGTTATAGCAGTCGTGCCATTTATCTTCATGGCTCTGAACTCATTTAAAGATAAGTTTGAGATGCTGGTAAAAGGTGTGTTCCAGCTTCCGGAGACCCTGAACTGGGCAAATTATCAGGAAGTACTGGCGGGTAATTTCTTCCGGTATCTGATGAACTCACTGGTAGTACTGGTAGTGGCTTTGGTCATTTTGCTGTTCATTTCAGCATGTGCGGCATATCCATTGTCCAGATTTAAATTTAAACTGAATGCACCTATTTATAGTCTGATCGTGGCATGTATGTCCATTCCGATGCATATTACATTGATCCCGGTATTTAAGATGACTCAGAAGATGGGTCTCTATGATTCCATCTGGTCACTGATCGGTCCATATGTGGCATTTGCGGTTCCAATCTCTGTATTCATCCTGACTGCCTTTATGAAAGGGATTCCGGTTGAAATTGAGGAATCAGCATCTATTGACGGATGTAACAGATATCGTATGTTCTTTTCTATGATTCTCCCGCTTTCTACACCGGGATTATCTACACTGGCGATTTATAATGGTGTAACAATGTGGAATGAATTCTCATTTGCATATACATTGACACAGTCACCTACATCCAGAACATTGCCACTTGCTGTATGGGATTTCCAGGGACAATATTCGATGAATACGCCGATGATCATGGCTGTTCTGACGCTGACCGTTCTTCCGATGATTATTCTTTACATCATCCTTCAGGATAAGCTGGTCAAAGGTATGACAGCCGGTGCGGTAAAAGGTTAATGATTTGTAGTGCATACTATGGTATGATGGTATGCATATGACCAGGACTCTGTTTTTTGAGGAACGGAGTCCTGATTTGTATATTCAGTCATTGGGGGTTCAACGTTGCAGAGACGTCAGAAATATGATAGGGGAGGATTGTGGCATGGGAAAAAAGACGAGAAAGAAATTTGAAAAGAAAAAATTGGATGACCAGTTAAGAATATTCTTTTCCGTAATGATTGCCGGGTTGATGGGAATCATGCTGGCGATATCCACGGTTTCAGCAATCAGTTCCTCCTATCAGAAATCAGCAGAGCAGGCAGCTTCTCAGCTGGATTTTATGGCTTCCAGTTATCATACCTGGCTGACCACGGCGAATGATCTGATCATATCACTGGAATCAGATGAAGTAGTACAGGAATTTTGTGGCTGTCAGGAAAACAGTGGAACTTCTTATCAGCAAAAGTATACAGATTTATCCAATTTTCTGCAAAATTATCTGTATGTAAACAGCGATGTGAATTTTATATCTGTGATCAATGACAAAAACGGAGAATATGTGATCAGAGGAAAA
>JALEKG010000057.1 GCA_022769185.1 Dorea sp.
AAGATTGCATTTGCATATACACTTGCAGCTGTATTCGTAGGTGCGATTCTGTATTATATTGCATATACACTTGTATTGTGGCTTAAGATGCCATCTGATTATATGAAGTTATTCTCAGCAATCGTCGTGGCAGTCTTCCTGGCAATACCGTATCTGAAGGATAAATATTCCATGAAACGCAGGAGGGCTTAAGTGATGGCATACATGTTAGAGATTAAGAATCTTCACAAGACATTTAATAAAGGAACAATTAATGAAAAGGTTGCTTTAGCAGGAGTAAATCTGCAGTTGAATCCAGGAGATTTTGTTACGATCATCGGAGGAAACGGCGCAGGAAAATCTACGACACTGAATGCAATTGCAGGTGTATGGCCGGTAGATCAGGGAAATATCATCGTAGATGGTGTAGATATTACGAATCTTCCGGAGCACAAGAGAGCATCTTATCTTGGACGTGTGTTCCAGGATCCGATGACCGGTACAGCAGCTACGATGTCAATTGAAGAAAATATGGCAATTGCCGCAAGACGTGGAAAGAAGCGTGGTCTTGGATGGGGAATTACTAAAAAGGAAAGAGAAGAATTCAAAGAGCAGCTGAAAGAGCTGGATCTTGGACTGGATGAGCGTATGAGCAGCAAAGTCGGACTCTTGTCTGGTGGTCAGAGACAGGCGATTACACTACTGATGGCAGCTATCCAGGAACCGAAACTGCTTCTTCTGGATGAACATACAGCAGCACTTGACCCGAAAACTGCTGCAAAGGTACTTGCTATATCAGAAAAATTAATCGCAGAGCATCATCTGACAGCCATGATGGTTACGCATAACATGAAAGATGCCATTGCACATGGCAATCGTCTGATCATGATGCATGAAGGAAAGATTATCTATGATGTCAGCGGAGAAGAGAAGAAGAATCTGAAGGTTGCAGATCTGCTGAAGAAATTTGAAGAAGTAAGCGGCGGAGAATTTGCAAATGACCGTATGATGCTTGCAAACTAAAATAGAATGAAAAGGTGTTTTGATAAGTGGGCATTTCCCTGGAAAAGGGGAATGCCCACTTACTGATGTTTTTACAACCAATTTAGGTAATTATTTATCTTTCAGGCCATGATACATTCTTTCTGTGATCGGTATAGAGACACCAAGTCTTTCTGCTTCCTTTACGAGATAGCCGCTGAATGTTTCGAGTTCGGAGCGTTTTCCGGCAGTGACATCGCGCTGAAGAGAACTGGTGGCGTTATCAGCATATTCATGATAGAACTTATAGAGAATTGTATCGATATGTGCCTGAGTGACGGATACATGCTTCGCCAGCGCAATCTGATAAGCTTCCTGTACCAGATCTTCATATTCTTTGGCTTTTACCGGATCATTTCGGATCTGGCCGATGGTATTGTCATAATATGCAGTGGTTACGTTGTATGCGCAGTTTAAAATGTATTTCCGCCAGATTGCCTGTTCAATGTCGGGGGCTGCTTTGTGGTCAATGTCTGCGCCGGACAAAAGTTCGGATAATTCGGCTATAACCTGCTGCTGTTCTGCGTCGGCATTCTGGATCCCGATATACAGCTTGGCAAAATTTCCCTGCTGTGTCACGGAAAAATCTGCATTTGCAAATGCTACAATATAGATGAGAGAGTCTACTACAATGCCTTTGTTCAGATATTTCCGTATCCGCTCTCCAGGGTCAACACCATTCATGACTGGAACAATGATGGTATGGTCAGTCACAGCATGAGCCATACTGCGGCACACTTCTTCCAGAGAATAGTTTTTGACGCAGACAAAGATATAATCCTGTTCTTCCAGTTCTTCTATGGGTACGGCGTATTCCGGGGTTATAGTGATTTCTCCGTTATAATCGCTGTGAAGGGTGAGACCATGCTTTCGTATGGATTCCAGTCTTTCCCCTCTGGCAGCCAGAGTAACGTGAGGGTAATGATTTCCCAGCATTCCTGCCATGTAGCCTCCGACACCACCGATACCAATGACTGCAATTTTTTTATTTTTTAATGTTTCTTGATTCATGTCCTGATAACCTCCTTTAGCAACGACTTGTAGCACGTTATTATTATTTTACTACACTACCGGCATTTGTGTACAGGAAAAAACTATTGAAAAAAAGCAATGTTACGGGTATATTTGGGGAGGGGTACTGAACAGATACCTATATGAAATACAAGATATAATAAGAATGTATAAGGATGGGGATACATATGAAAAAAGAAATGCTTACGAAAACGCATATTGTGTGCATAATTGCATTGATCTGCTGTCTGCTCTGGGGAAGTGCATTTCCCAGTATTAAGATTGGTTATCAGCTTTTGGGAATTGCGGGAGAAGATACAATGTCTCAGATGTTATTCGCGGGATATCGGTTTACCCTCGCAGGTATTATGGTGATTTTGATCGGAAGTCTTATGAAAGGGCATTTTCTGTGCCCGAAGGTTTCTTCCTGGCCGATGGTCATCAAATTGGGATCGGTGCAGACGATTTTGCAATATGTTTTTTTCTATATGGGACTTGCACATACGACGGGAGTAAAGTCTTCCATTATTACCGCTTCCAATGTGTTTTTTGCAATCTTTTTGTCTGCGGTTGTTTTTCGTGAAAAATTGTCTGCTTGTAAGCTTCTGGGATGTGTAATTGGCTTTGCGGGAGTAATCCTGATCAATTTGAATGGGAACGGAATGGACCTGAATTTCTCGCTCGCAGGGGAAGGTTCCATTCTGGTGTCAGCATGTGCATATGCGTTTTCTTCTATGATGATCAAACGGTATTCAGCGAAGGAAGATACTTTTACGCTCTGTGGCTATCAGTTTTTCTTTGGAGGGATCGTATTGGCTGGAATCGGACTTGTATGTGGAGGAAAAGTCACCGGTTTTACTCCGGCGTCTACCGTGCTTCTTCTTTATATGGGAATGATTTCCGCTGTCGCATATTCGCTCTGGAGTATTCTGCTGAAATACAATCCGGTAGGTAAAGTAGCAATCTTTGGGTTCAGTAATCCGGTCTTTGGAGTGATCCTTTCTGCGATTCTGTTGGGAGAAAAAAATCAGGCATTTACCTTGCAGGGGCTGGCAGCACTACTTCTGGTCTGCATAGGAATTCTGCTGGTTAATAAAAATCAGGAAAAGGCAGATGATAATTTGTGATAGCTCTTGTAAATATTTGGTGTAGTCTGCTATAATAATTGCAATGTTGTACATTCGTTCTAAAATGGCATTTATTATATGATATGGAAAGTGATAATACATGGAAAATAATAGTTTATTTGCAGAACTGCCGAAAGGGTCTATTTCGGAGATTATTGTGCAGAGAATTACGGATGCGCTGATCAGTGGAGAACTGAAACCGGGGGATAAGATCCCGACAGAAGTGGAGTTCAGCGAAAAGCTTGGGGTAAGCCGTAATGCAGTCCGGGAGGCACTGAAGGTTCTGGTTGCATTTGGGGTATTGGAGATACGGCGGTCTGAAGGAACCTTTGTCGTAGACGAATATAATAATAAATTACTGGATCCATTATTATATGGATTGATTTTATCAGAACATTCCATGGAAGAGCTTCTGGAAGTAAAGATTGCAATTGCGAATTCCGTTTTGTATCTGGCAATTTTGAATGCTTCAGATGAAGATATTCAGAAACTTCGGATGTATGGAATGGAATTTAAGAAGGTTATGAATGAAGAACCGGCCGATATTGAGAAAATGTATCAGGCCAGCAAGCGTTTTAATGAATATCTGAGTGAGATTTCCAAGAATCGGATGCTATATCAGTTGGACAGCATCGTTCGGAAGATTGCATCCTTTACCAGGCACAGAGCAATCGAGGTATCAGTTGAGAGAAATCAGCTGAATGCACTTCCGGATAATTATCTGAAGGAAGTGGATATTCTGGAAGCAAGAGATAAAGAGGCGATTGCAGGATTCATGGATGAGAGATTGAAGTTGTGGCAGGAGTTGTTATTGTAAATTCATTGGCATGCTGCAAAAAAAAGAAAACTGGTAAAAACTAAAATTGGTAAAAAATTATCAAAACTGTTAAAAAAACAACGAAATTGAAGCTTAAATTTGTGGAAGATGCACAAAAATTAAGCTTCAATTTTTTGAGTTATGCCGATTGAAAAGTAATGTATAATGTAGTACATTTAACATACAATTTGGAACGGATGTTAAAGGAGGAGTAAAAAATGGAAGCAAAAGAATATGTATTAGACCTGATTCAGAAAGGAAGAGTCGCACAGCAGGAATTTGAAAAGTTTTCTCAGGAAGATGTTGATAAAGCGGTTCGTGCTATTGGCAAGATTATCTACGATAACGGTGAGATGCTGGCAAAGATGGCTGTAGAAGAGACGCGTATGGGTGTCTATGAAGACAAGATCAAAAAGAACAAAGGAAAAGCAAAAGCCGTATGGGCAAAATTAAAAGGTGTTAAGAGCCGTGGAATTATCGAGTACGATGATGCCGAAGGTATTGTAAAAGTTGCAAAACCGATTGGTGTGATCGGTGTTGTATCTCCGACAACAAACCCGACCATGACACCGATGCAGAATGCAATGATCGCATTAAAAGGTGGAAATGCTATTATCGTTGGACCACATCCACGTGCTAAGAAAACAGGTGTTGAGACTGTTAATTTGATGAGACAGGCTTTGAAAGAAGTTGGAGCACCAGAAGATCTGATCCAGATCGTACCGGAACCGACCGTTGAGATCTCCGGTCTGATCATGTCAGAGTGTGATGCATGTATCTCTACAGGTGGCCCTGGAATGGTAAAAGCTGCATATTCAAGCGGAAAACCGGCATTCGGTGTTGGAGCTGGTAACGTTCAGACACTGGTTGACAGAGACGCTGATATTGCAGATGTAGCACAGAAGGTTGTAGCCAGCCGTATCTATGATAATGGTGTTCTGTGTACATGTGAACAGTGTGTACATGTTCCGGCTGAGAGATATGATGAACTGGTAGCAGAGATCGTAAAGCTTGGCGCATTCTATATCAGCGAGCCAGCAGATGTAGACGCTTTAAGAAAGGGTATGTTCCCAACAGGTGCTATCAATAAAGATGTTGTTGGTGCATCACCGGCATTTATCGCTAAGACAGCAGGTCTTGAGTGTCCGGAAGACGCAAAACTGCTTCTTGTTAAGATTGAGAAATATGGTGCTGATGAATATCTTGCAAAAGAGAAACTTTGCCCGGTACTCGCAATCAGACCATATGACACATGGGAAGAAGCTGTAGATGTAGCTGTTACAAACCTGAAGAACGAAGGTGCAGGACACAGTGCAGTGGTTCATTCTAATACAAAAGAACACGTAGAATATGCTGCAGAGTTACTTCCAGTATCACGTGTTGGTGTCAACATGATCGGATCATCCGGGCTTGGCGGAGGACTTGACAATGGCCTGAATCCAACAGCTACTCTTGGATGCGGAACCTGGGGAAATAACTCTATTTCTGAGAACTTATGGTGGCATAATCTTGTAAATATTGCAAGAATCGCATATAGATTACCAGACAGACCGATTCCAACAGATGAAGAGATCTGGGCAGAATAGGCAGCACAGGGAGACTGGATTATGATTCGTAGTTTTGAAGAATTGATTGAAAAAGTACAGAATGGGGAGCCACAGACATTGTCTGTGGCTGTTGCCCAGGATGCAGACGTTTTGATGTCTGTATGGAATGCATACAAGAATCGTATTATTAAAGGTGCGTATCTGGTAGGAAATGAAAAAGAAATCCGGGAAATTGCGGCAGAGCACGAGATTGATCTGTCAAAATTTGAAATCGTAAATGAAGAAGAAAAACCAGAAGCATGTGCGACAGCAATCAAGCTGGTAAGAGAAGGAAAAGCATCTCTTCCGATGAAAGGCTTTGTAGATACTTCTGTTGCACTGAAAGCTTTACTGAATAAAGAATATGGACTTCGTACAGGAAATCTGATCTGCCATGTAGGAATGATGGAAGTTCCTGGATTTGACCGAATGTTTTTGCTGAGCGACTCTGCAATGACAATAGCCCCGACACTGGAACAGAAAGTAGATCTGATCAAAGCATGTGTTGAAATTGCACACGCAATGGGCAATGAGAATCCGAAGGTAGCAGTTCTTTGTGCAGTTGAGAAGGTGAATCCGAAGATGCCTGCAACACTGGATGCTGCAGAACTTACACGGATGAATGAAGAAGGCGAGATCACCGGCTGTATGGTAAAAGGGCCTCTTGCAATGGATAATGCAGTTTCTGTGGAAGCTGCACATCACAAAGGTATCGACCATCCAGTAGCCGGAAATGCAGATATTCTGATCACACCGGATATTGAAGCTGGAAATATTCTGAATAAATCAATGGAATATTTTGCAAGATGTAAAAAAGCCGGATGTATTATGGGAGCTGCTAAGCCAATGGTACTTACCTCCCGTGCAAGTTCCGATGAGTCAAAGATGAATTCTATTGCACTTGCGGTTCTTGCAGCACAGGAAATGAACAAGAAATAAGGAGCAGTTTTATGTATCGAGTGATTGTATTAAATCCCGGATCTACCTCTACAAAAGTAGCATTGTATGAGGATGAGAAGAAGATTTTTTCAGTAAATATTGCGCATCCGGCCAGTGACCTGGCAGTATTTCCCAATATTGTAGACCAGCTTCCTTATCGGAAAGAGATCATTACGAAGACTCTGAGGGAAAAAGGAGTTGATCCACATACCGCAGATGCATTTTCCGCAATCTGTACCGGTTTGCTGCCGATGGACGGCGGTGTATATGAAGTAAATGATAAGATGTATGCCGATGGTCAGGTGGGGCCGGGAAGTAAACATCCGGGTAATCTTGGACCTCTTCTTGCCAAAGATTTTGCAGATGAATTTGGCGGACGTGCATTTATCGTGGATGCCAGCAGTGTTGATGAATTTGAAGAAGAAGCACGTATGACAGGTTTTGCTGAAGTATTACGTACCAGCCGCGGTCATCCGCTGAACCAGAGAGCAGCTGCAAGAAAATATGCAGCTGACTGTGGAACACCATATGAAGAATTGAATCTGATCGTTGCACACCTGGGAGGTGGAATCTCTGTCAGTGCGCACTGTCAGGGAAGAATGATCGATACAGTCGACAGTACACGCGGGGAAGGTCGTATGGCTCCAACCAGAAGTGGTACAGCACCGCTTGCAGATGTTGTAGAGCTCTGCTATTCTGAAAAATATACAAAGCAGGAAATGTTCACCAAGATCATGAAGACCGGTGGATGGGTAGCCCATCTTGGAACTTCAGATGCGATTGAGGTAGAACGCAGGATAGCAGAAGGCGATCAGTTCGCTGAACTGGTATATCGTGTAACTGCTTATCAGATCGCAAAAGATATTGCAGCAATGGCAGCCGTTATGAAAGGAAAAGTGGATGCGATTATCCTGACTGGCGGAGTTGCATATTCTGATATTATGGACGAGATGATCCGGGAACGTGTTGAATTTATCGCACCGGTAAAATTGTATCCGGGCGAATATGAGATGGATGCGCTGGCAGCAGGTGCAATTCGTGTCCTGGACGGAAAAGAAGAACCGAAATCCTATACCGGCGAACCGGTATTCCCGGGATTTGATGTTCTGTATAAAAGATAAAGGAATGACGCCCGCCGCCGCAGACGGCGGGCGAATCTTAATATTAGATAGGAAATGAGGATAAAAAGATGACATTCATGCATTATATAGGGGCGGCTCTGGTTATTCTGATTATCGTAGGAGTCGGTGTGTATTCAGGAAAACAGGTAAAATCTGCTTCAGATTATGATGGTGGGCATAATGCTTCAGCAGGACTGGTTATGGGAGCGATTATCGGAACGCTGGTCGGTGGTTCTTCTACCATAGGAACTGCACAGCTGGCATATACATATGGATTTTCTGCATGGTGGTTTACACTGGGCGGAGGTATTGGAGTATTGGTTCTTGGTCTTGCATTTGCAAAACCGTTATTCAACAGTGGAATCACAACTCTCCCGCAGCTGTTTGCCAGAGAATATGGAGAAAAGAGCAGTACGATTATGGCGCTTTTGAATTCCCTTGGAACATTCTTAAGCATTGTAGCTCAGATTTTATCTGGCGTTGCTTTGATTACAGCGGTCAGCTCGCTGTCTCCGATCGTTGGTACGATCCTGACGATCGCATTAATGCTTGCTTATGTGTTATTCGGTGGTTCATTGGGAGCGGGATATGTAGGAATTGTAAAGACGATATTAATGTATGTATCCGTTGGTGCCTGTGGTATTCTGGCAGTTGCAGTCTCCGGAGGTCTTGGAACATTCTGGAATCATCCGGAATTACCACATGAGTTGTACTTCAATCTGATCGCAAGAGGTGCAACGGTGGATCTGGGAGCAGGAATCTCCCTGCTGCTTGGTGTTTTGACAACACAGTCTTATATTACGGCAATCCTTTCTGCAAAAAATCTGAAAGTGTCCAAAGCAGGAGCTCTGTTAAGCGCAGTTTTGATCCCGCTCATTGGTGTGGCAGGAATCTTTGTTGGAATGTATATGAGATTGAACTATCCGGATATTGATACGAAGATGGCTCTTCCACTTTTTATTCTGGATCATATGCCGCCGCTTGTGGGAGGTATTATGCTGGGTACGCTGCTCATTGCGGTAGTAGGAACCGGAGCAGGACTTTCACTGGGAATGTCTTCGATCTTCTGTCGTGATATTTACAAAGTGTATATTAATAAAAATGCATCTCCTGAGAAGTCACTGAAGGTAACCAGGATTATTATCGTTGCAATCTTGATATTAAGCGCAGTGTTCAGTCTGGGAGATCTGGGAGATCTGATCCTGGGATGGAGTTTCATGTCAATGGGACTTCGTGGATCTGTAGCATTCATTCCACTTTGTACAGCGTTATTCATGCCGGGAAAGATTCCACCCAAATATGCAATGGCTTCCATGATCGCTGGACCGGTCTTTACACTGATCGGAAAATTCATATTACCTGCTACGATTGATTCTCTGTTTTTGGGAATTGCAGTGACCATTGTAATTACGGCAGCAGGATATGTAACAAATAAATCGAAAAGATAAATATGATAGAGACGAGGGCTCCGCTTGCGGAACTCTCAGACAATAGATAATATCCCGGACGAGAGTCCGGGTTTTTTGTAGGTTGCAGGAGATTGCACAGATAACAGCGAGATTCATAAGGCATAGACAGTTCTCCAGTCCAGTTTCTCACAGAAGATTTCAGTGGAACTAAGGGTTGACTTCTGCAGAAACAGTATAAATAATATAGTTAATGGGAAGTATTTCTTATGAAATGGGAGTAAGGACTGATTTATGAAGAATATTTTGGAAAAGAAAAACAGGGTCATTATTATAACCGTGATATGTATTGCATTTTTAAGTACTTTGATTGGTGTGAGTATGCTCCTGGAAAATATGCTGGATATCAGGGAGAAAACGAAGGTGAATGATACCATATATGAAAAGCATGTCGCAATGATCAGCGGAGAGCCTACGGAGGAATTCTGGCTTTCTATTTACAACAGTGCCAGAGAGGAAGGAAAAAAGCAGGGAATCTATATTGAGAACTTCGGTGAGAGACTTGTGAAGGAATATACGACCGAAGAACTGGTTGAAATGGCAATTGCGGCAAGAGTAGACGGAATCATCCTGAAGGCAGATGGAGGAGATGATCTGGCCGAAGAAATCAGGAAAGCGGCAAAAGAAAAGATCCCTGTTATGACGATTCTTACGGATGTACCGAACAGTGAGAGAATCAGCTTTGTAAGTGGCAGCGATTATGCAACCGGAGAGATGTACGGGAATCTGATTATTGAAGAAGTTCAGAAAAAACGGGAACAGGAGGAAAGACAGATCAGGGTTACCGTTCTGGTTGACTCTGACAGTGAGAATGCAACTCCGAATCTGATCTATTCCGGAATTCATGAGAAGATTGCTTCGTTAGGTGAGAAGATAAAGTTATCAGCAAAGATTATTGATAATTCTGGAAAATTTGAGTCTGAAGAAACGGTAAGGGATCTGATTCTGGACCAGGAACCGCCGGATATTATTGTCTGCCTGAGTGCAGTGGATACGATCAGTACGTATCAGAGTATCATAGATTATAACCGGGTGGGACAGATCTCCATTATCGGATATTATTCTTCGGAAGATACGCTGGAGGGAATCCAGAAGGGGATTATTCAGTCAAGTGTATTGATCAATGCACAGGACCTGGGGGAAACTGCAGCGGATGGAATGAGTGAATACCTGGAGGAAGAATATATCAGTGAGTACCTTACAGTGACGCCGACCCTGATTGAAAAAAGTAATGTGGAAAATTATATGAAAAAGGATGAGTAGGTGGGAAACTTATGAAAAGTTCTGTCCGTACAAAATTACTGGAAGTTTTTCTGGTGATGATGGTACTGATTTTTGTATTAAATTTATTTATCGTATATAATCAGAATAAAGCGGTTCATCAGATTGATGGTGTCTATATTAATAATATTCAGCTGAACGAACTGTCTACGGAATTAGACGGTATGCAGTCAGCCCTGTATCAGTATCTGAACACGAAAAGCTCGGATCAGCTGGAGAATTTTTATTCTTACGAGCAGGATTACGGCAACTTGATCAAGCAGCTGAATCAGGAAACGGTAAATGATTCGAATAAATTGATGGAGAAGAATATTTATTATATGTCGCTTACCTATCTGGAAAAGGCAGATGATACGATCGAGGCTAAGAGAGGGCGTAATATCAGTAAATATAATGATGATTACGGGGAGGCGAAAAAGCTTCACGATTATCTGCAGTCCTGTATTAATAGCCTGAATATGTCCGTCTTTCTGGAAAATTCCAATAATTACTCGCTGCTTCGTACTTCCCTAAATTATTTGACGTGGATCAGTATGCTTTTACTTCTTGTTGCACTGGCAATTGCATTTGCATGGATCATTGTCATGACAAGGAATATTACAAAGCCCTTGATCCAGCTTGCCGATGCCGCAAATGAAATCGCCAGGGGAAATATGGAAGTTGATTTTCCAATTGTGGAAACGGGAGATGAAATCACAACCGTGGCAAAGGCGTGTAATAAGATGATCGACAGTATCCGTGTCTATATTCAGAAAACAAAAGAGAATTATGAGCGAGAGAGTAAGATGATTGAAAATGAGCTGATTATGAAAAATGATCTGAAAGAAGCTCAGCTGAAATATCTGCAGGCGCAGATTAATCCACATTTTCTTTTTAACAGTCTCAACGCAGGGGCACAGCTTGCCATGATGGAAGGTGCGGAAAAAGCATGTCTATTTATTGAAAATATGGCAGATTTTTTCCGGTATAATGTGCGTAAAATTGACAAGGATACAACACTTCGGGATGAGCTTGGTCTGGTAGATAATTATGTATACATATTGAACGTACGATTTTCGGGAGAAATCCATTATAGTAAGCAGATTGATGAGCGGTTATTGGATACGGTCATGCCGAGTATGATCCTGCAGCCTCTGATTGAAAATGCGGTGAATCATGGGATTCGTGAGATGGAAGGCGAAGGCAGAATACAGGTTTCGGTCTATGGAAATGATGGACAGGTCTGTATTAAAGTGACGGATAACGGAGTGGGAATTGAAGAGGAAGTTGCAAAGAAGATTCTGCGTGGAGAGAGTGCGCACAGCAACAGTGGAAGAGATTCTGCCGGAATCGGTCTGGATAATGTGATCAACCGGCTTCGCAGATATTACAATATGGAGCATGTTCTTGATATCAGCAGAAGAGAAAACGGTGGGACCGAAGTGGTATTATATATACAGCGGGGGAACGGAGGAAAAGGAAATGATGAGGATACTGATCTGCGATGATGAGGGAATTGTACAGGAATCTCTGAAATTTATGATCCGGAAAAGCTTCGGTGATAAATGTGAACTGGAATCGGCAAAAAATGGGCGGACAGCGATCGAGCTGGCAGAGTCATTCCGGCCGGATATTGTATTGATGGATATCCAGATGCCAGGAATCAATGGAATTGAGGCAATGCAGGAGATACGGAAGGAGAATAAAAATATCATATTTATCGTGTTAACTGCATATGACAAATTCGAATATACGCAGAAATCCATTGATATTGGTGTCATGTCTTACCTGACAAAACCGATTAACAGAGATACACTGATTGAAACTCTGCATAAAGCAATGAAGCTTGTAAAAGAACGAAAAGAAAAAGTTCGCAATGATCTGAAGATTAAAGAAAAGCTTGAGGTTGTTATTCCAATGATCGAGAATGGCTTTGTATACAGTGTTCTTCTCGATGGACATAATGAGGGAAGCAATTTAAGCTATCGGGAGCTATTGAATATCGAGACAGATTATGGATATGCGATTGTCATTGAATGCGGAGATGAACTTCATAAAGGCGAGCTGTCCAATACGGTGGGTGCCGGCATCCGTCTGCAGAAGCACTATATGGTAATGCGGGAAATGTTGAAGGAAGCAACGGGTGGAATTGTCGGGGCACTAATGGCGAACAAGGTGATCATTCTGGTTCCATCTGATACGGGCGAGGAAGAGTATAATGAAAGGCTTGTCAAGATTGATAATATCCGTGGAATGTTAAGGAAACTGGAACAACAGCTGGACATGAAATTCAAAGCAGGAATTGGTTCTGTGAAAAACTGGAATGAAATGAATGAATCTTATCAGGAAGCAATGGATACGGAACGGCAGGGGGTCGGGAAGGTAACCCATGCAAAAGATCTGCCGGTGACGTGTGTGTATGAAGACAGTTATCCGGTAGAATTGGAAAAAAAGCTTTTTGCCGCGGTAGAAGAGGGAGATCTGGAAAAGACGAGAAAATACAGTCAGGAATTTATGTCATGGATGAACAGTCAGTCTGCGGAAGTATCAGGGGTTATCCGTCTGAAGGCGATGGAATTTGTGCTGTGGGCAGAACATCTTGCTTATATGCAGGGCGGAATGATGTATCGGTTTTCTTCCAGGGAAGGGTATCTGGAAACATTACTTTCTCTCCAGACTTATGAAGAACTGGGGCACTGGTTTGTCCAGAAAATGGGGGAAGCAAGTCAGCATATTGCCATGAAGCAGCAGGAAAAGACTCATAATGTGGCTGAAAAGGCAAAAGGATATATTAAAGATCATTTCTCTTCCGATCTTTCTTTGGAGACTATGGCGAAGGAGTTGGGGATCAGTCCGTACTATTTAAGTAAGCTGTTTAAAGAATCGGAAGGTGTGAATTACATTGACTATCTGACCGGGCTTAGAATCGATTATGCGAAAGAGCAGTTGATACATAGTAAGAAGAGTATTAAAGAGATCTGTCACGAGTCGGGATATGGAGATCCCAATTATTTCAGCCGGATTTTTAAAAAATGGACTGGGATTACTCCGACCGAGTACCGGGAAGGAGGCGTCAGATGAAAAAACGATCTGTAAGATCTGTGATCTGTGTACTGCTTGTGGCAGTTCTGCTGACTGCATGCAATAAGAGTGAAGAAAGTAAAAGCGAAGAAGACGCTGAAAAAGGGATCAAAATCGGTATCACGTTTGACACATTTGTGTTAGAACGCTGGACGAGAGACCGGGATGTCTTTGCCTCTACGGCGGAGAAACTTGGGGCAAAAGTCGATGTCCAGAATGCCAATGGAAATGTAGAAAAGCAGAAAGAGCAGATCCGGAAGTTTATTGAGGACGATATGGATGTTATAGTTGTTGTGGCGGTGGACTGCTTCCGGCTGACGGATGAAGTGACTCAGGCCAGAAAGAAAGGCATTGAAGTGATTTCCTATGACAGGCTGATCCAGGGATGTGCCACAGATCTGTATATTACGGTAGATAATGAGAAAGTCGGAGCACTGATGGCGGAGACTATGATTGAGAATCTTCCGGATGGGGGAAATGTGGTTATGCTTTGTGGCCCTAAGATGGATACGAATTCTGCTGATGTAGTGAAAGGATTCAAAAATACGATTGAGGGAAGTAATCTGAATATCGCAAAAGAGATTTATGTAAAATCCTGGACACCGGAAAATGGATTTGCTGCCGCTAATGAGGCGCTTGCGGATGCGGAATCTGTGGATGCGGTTATGTGCGGAAATGACGGACTTGCCGGATATGCAATCAAAGCACTGAGTGAGAAGCAGCTTGCCGGAAAAGTATTTGTAACGGGACAGGATGCAGATCTGGAAGCCTGTCAGAGAGTTGTGGAAGGCACGCAGACGATGACTGTTTATAAGCCGATTGAAAGACTCGCCAAAGTAGCCGCTCAATGTGCAGTAAAGATGGGGAAAAAAGATGAGGCAATGGAAGAAGAGATCGAAAGACTGATCACCAAAAAGACACAGGAGGGATCTTATGTACCATACTGGGCACTTCCACCGATCGCCGTTACAGCAGAAAATATGGATGATGTGATTATTGGTCTTGGTTTTCATCTGCGGGATGAAGTGTATCTGAATGTTGATAATTAGAATAGCATATTTTTGAAACAGAGCAGCACAAAAAAATGCTGCCCTGTTTTTTTGTGATCAGAATTTTCATGAATTTGTGCGAGCCTTTGTAAAGATGTCCTATTCCAGACTTGTTATATTGTAAGTAACAAAAATAATCAAATGGAGGAACGGATTATGAAACAAAGATTCAAAAAATTAGTAGCTATTGGTCTTGCTGCAATGATGACATTGTCTCTTGCTGCATGTACCAGTGGAAACGAAAGCTCAAGCTCTTCAAGTGAAGAAAAGCAGACGGAAGCAGGTTCTGGAAAGATTGGTGTAGCAATGCCGACAAAAGATCTGCAGCGCTGGAACCAGGATGGAGAGAACATGAAGAAGCAGCTGGAAGAAGCAGGCTATGAAGTTGACTTACAGTATGCAAGCAACGATGTAGCAACTCAGGTTTCACAGGTTGAGAATATGATCTCCGGAGGATGTGATGTACTGGTAATTGCTTCTATCGACGGAGAATCTCTTGGAACACCTCTGAAGACAGCAGAAGAAGAAGGTATCCCGGTTATCTCTTATGACCGTCTGATCATGAATTCTTCCGCAGTTTCTTACTATGCAACATTTGACAACTATCTGGTAGGCCAGAAACAGGGTGAATATATCGTAGAAGCTCTGGATCTTGACAATGCAGCAGGTCCATTCAACATGGAAATCTTTACAGGTGACCCGGGTGACAATAACTGTAACTTCTTCTTCGGAGGAGCTATGGATGTCCTTCAGCCATACATCGATGAAGGCAAGTTAGTTGTTCAGTCCGGACAGGTTACAAAGGAAGAAGTTTCAACAGCTGACTGGTCAACAGAAAAAGCTCAGGCAAGAATGGATGCAATCCTTGCTTCTAACTATGCGGATAAGAACCTTGACGTTGTTCTTTGCTCTAATGACTCTACAGCACTTGGTGTTGAAAACTCTCTGGCAGCTAACTATAATGGCGAGTGGCCAATCATCACAGGACAGGATTGTGACAAACCAAACGTAAAGAATCTGGTTGCAGGAAAACAGTCCATGTCAGTATTCAAAGATACACGTAAACTTGCAGAACAGACAGTTAAGATGGTAGACGCTATCATGAGTGGAGAGACAGCTGAGACGAATGATAATGAGACCTATGACAATGGAACAGGTGTCATTCCTTCTTTCCTTTGCGAGCCTACAGTTGTAACGATCGATAATTATGAAGAGATGCTGCTGGATTCCGGATATTATACAGAAGCTGATATCAAATAATTCGTGAAAATCAAACATGCATGGGCAGGCGGGCATTTGGTCCGCCTGCATTTTTAAAGGAAAGTGAGGGATACTATTGGCTAAGATTTTGTTGGAAATGAAAAATATTACCAAGACTTTCCCGGGTGTAAAAGCACTTGATAACGTAAATCTGAAGGTAGAAGAGGGTGAGATTCACGCCCTGGTCGGAGAAAATGGTGCAGGTAAGTCTACTTTGATGAATGTATTGAGTGGTGTATATACATACGGAACATATGAGGGAGATATCATATATAATGGAGAAGTCTGTAAATTCCATAATATTAAAGACAGCGAAGAAAAAGGAATTGTTATTATCCATCAGGAACTGGCTCTTGTGCCGGAGATGACCATCGGTGAAAATATGTATCTGGGAAATGAGCAGGGAAAAAAATATGCAATTGACTGGAATAAAACATATGGAGAAGCTGATATTTATCTGAGAAAAGTAGGATTAAATGAATCTTCCCGTACATTAATCAAAGATATCGGTGTTGGTAAACAGCAGCTGGTCGAAATTGCGAAAGCACTTGCGAAGGATGCAAAACTTTTAATCTTAGATGAGCCTACGTCTTCCCTGAATGAATCAGATTCTCAGGCGCTTCTGGATCTGATGCTGGAATTCAAGAAGCAGGGTATGACTTCCATAATTATTTCTCATAAATTAAATGAGGTTGCTTATGTAGCAGATAAAATCACGGTAATTCGTGATGGTTCTACCATTGAAACATTGGATAAAAAGAAAGATACATTTACAGAGGACAGAATTATCCAGGGAATGGTAGGACGTGAACTTACGGATCGTTTCCCGAAACGTGAAAAGAAAAATATCGGGGATATTGCATTAGAGGTGAAAAACTGGACGGTACATCATCAGGTATATACAGATCGTAAGGTGGTAGACAATGTATCTATGTATGTCAGACAAGGAGAGGTACTTGGGATCTCCGGACTGATGGGAGCCGGACGTACAGAGCTTGCCATGAGTATCTTTGGAAAGAGTTATGGCAAAGACATCTCCGGTGAATTATATATTGATGGAAAAGAAGTTAAGCTGCACTCTGTTCAGGAAGCGATTGAACATAAGATTGCATATGTCACAGAAGACAGAAAAGGAAATGGCCTGATCTTAAGTAATCCGATCCGTGTCAACACAACACTTGCAAATCTGAAAGGAGTCAGCAGCCGTGGCGTGATTGATAAAGACAAAGAAATTGCAGTGGCAGAGGAATATCGGCAGAAGTTAAAGACCAAGTGCCCGAGTGTTGAACAGAATGTAGGAAACTTAAGTGGTGGTAATCAGCAGAAAGTTCTCCTCGCAAAATGGATGTTTGCCGAGCCGGATGTCCTGATATTGGATGAACCTACCAGAGGTATTGACGTTGGTGCAAAGTACGAGATTTATTGTATCATTAACGATCTGGTAGCAGCAGGAAAATCTGTAATCATGATTTCTTCTGAATTGCCGGAAGTTCTTGGAATGTCTGACCGGATCTACGTAATGAATGAAGGCCGTATCGTCGGAGAACTGACCGGTGAAGAGGCAACACAGGAACTGATCATGTCACGTATTTTGAAATCAAGCAAAGGAGAATAAGTTATGAAGAGCGGAAATATTGGAACATTTTTGAAAAAATACACAATGGTCATTGTACTGGTTGTTGTTACTTTGTTTTTTACCTGGAAGACAGGCGGAAGAATGTTGCTTCCACAGAATGTAAATAACCTGATCTCTCAGAACGCATACGTATTTATTCTTGCAACAGGTATGCTGCTCTGTATCCTGACTGGTGGTAACATTGACCTGAGTGTTGGTTCTGTAGTATGTTTTGTTGGCGCAATTGGCGCAACATGTATGGTAAATAAGGGTATGAATATCTTTGTTACGATTCTGATCATGCTGGCAACCGGACTTGCAATCGGTATCTGGCAGGGCTTCTGGATCGCATATCGAAGGATCCCACCTTTCATTGTAACTCTGGCAGGTATGCTGATGTTCCGTGGACTTTCCAACATTGTTCTGGATGGATTTACGATTGCACCAATGCCGGATAATTACCTGGCTCTGTTTAACCAGTATATCATCGACTTCTTCCATGGAGACGGACTTAATATCACCTGTCTTCTGTTTGGAATTATCGTAGCTGCAATATTTGTGATCGTAACATTCCGTGGAAGAGCTGCAAAAGTGAAAAAGGGCTATGCAGTGACCCCTGTGAGAAATGATATTATTAAATGTGTCGTAATCAGCGCTGTAGTGATTTTGTTTACATGGAAACTTGCAATGTATAAAGGTATTCCGAATATCCTTCTCTGGGTAGTCGTGATCGTATTGATCTATGGTTATCTGACATCTAAGACAACCGTAGGACGTCATCTGTACGCAATCGGTGGAAATGAAAAAGCCGCACAACTTTCCGGTATCAATACGAACAAAGTATATTTTATCGCATATGCAAATATGGGTCTTCTCGCTGCAGTGGCTGCAATGGTAGTTATCGCACGTCTGAATTCCGCTAACCCAACCGCAGGTGACGGTTATGAAATGGACGCAATTGGTTCCTGTTTCATTGGTGGTGCATCCGCATACGGCGGAAGCGGAACCATCCAGGGAGTTATTATCGGAGCAACACTGATGGGTGTGATCAACCTTGGTATGTCTATCATGGGTGTAGATGCGAACTGGCAGAAGGTAGTAAAAGGTGCTGTATTACTGGCAGCAGTTATCTTCGATGTAGAATCCAAAAAACGTGCAAAATAATGTAATATAAGAATAATAATAAAAAGGACAGTCTGCCAAGATGTGCAGGCTGTCTTTTTCTCTTTTCGTTTAAGGTTGATTTCAAATGGTAAAAATGAATAAGATGTGTTAAAATAATCATTCACAGTATAATATATCAGCTGGAGGGACAGAACATGAAAAGAAATATAATTGTAGGGCAGTCTGGAGGACCGACTTCGGTTATTAATGGAAGTCTGTATGGAGTAGTTACAGAGGCGCTGAAGCATCCGCAGGAGATTGAACGCATTTATGGAATGGAAAATGGTATTGAGGGATTCTTACGTGACCGCGTGATGGATATGAAAGAGCTGGAAGAAAGTGGTGAGCTGGAATATGTCCGTACGACCCCTGGCGCATACCTGGGATCCTGCCGGTATAAGCTTCCTGAAAATCTTGAGGACGATGTATATCAAATATTGTTTCAGAAGCTGGAAACATATAATATTGGATATTTCTTTTATATCGGCGGAAATGATTCTATGGATACGGTAAGTAAGCTGTCCAGATATGCGAAGAAATGCGGAAGTGATATCCGATTTATTGGGATTCCGAAGACGATTGATAATGATCTGGTGCACACGGATCATACACCGGGATTCGGCAGCGCTGCAAAGTATGTGGCAACAACCGTAAGAGAAATTGCGATGGATGCGGCAACTTATGACACGAAGCAGTCTGTTACGATTGTAGAGATCATGGGAAGACATGCAGGATGGCTGACGGCATCCTGCATTCTTGCACGCCAGTTTGAAGGAGATAATCCGGTACTGGTCTATGTCCCGGAAGTCAGTTTCTGTCCGGATACATTTATCAATCAGGTGAAAGAAGAGATGCGGAAAGTGAGTAATCTGGTTGTCTGTATATCAGAAGGAATTCATGATGAGAATGGTACTTTCATCTGTGAATATGGAAATAATGTCGGGACAGATACGTTCGGACATAAAATGCTGACAGGGGCCGGAAAATATCTGGAAAACCTGGTGAAAGAGAAGCTGAATGTCAAGGTCAGATCCATTGAACTAAATGTGTGTCAAAGATGTTCTTCTGCACATTTATCCAGAGTGGATCTGGATGAAGCGGTCAATGCGGGCGTCTATGCAGTATATGTAGCATTGGAAGGTGAGACCGGGAAGATGATATCCTTTGTCAGAAAGAAAAATACACCTTATGAACTAAGTTATGAAACTGCGGATGTGAATCAGATTTGTAATCAGGAAAAGGGTCTTCCAAAAGAATGGATCGCAGAAAATCAGGCGGATATCCGGGGGTCGTTTATCGAATATGTGCGTCCGCTTACACAGGGATTGGTAGAGCTTCCAACGAAAAATGGAATCCCTGTCTTTGCATATCGGAGAAGATAAATGATGTATAAGAAGAGAAGAAAACAATATGTGATTCCTGTCCTGTTGTGTATCGCCCTGCTTCTGGCAGGCTGCGGGCAGGGGACGAAGACTGTGGCAACTGCGGTAGGAGGTACCTTACAGTCGGAGAGTGTGCAATCAGCTGCAGATCTGGCTTCTGTGCCGGAATTTTCCGGAGATCCTTATGTGATCCTGAATCAGAACGAGCCGGAATTTCCAGAAGAGAAGTGGACAACAGAAGCATTTGAATTCTACAGTGATCTGGATGCTCTTGGAAGATGTGGTACGGCATATGCGAATATCTGTGAAGAATTGATGCCGACCGAGGAAAGAGGCCAGATTGGTATGGTGAAGCCTTCTGGCTGGCATACGGTAAAGTACAATGATCTGATTGACGGTAATTATCTCTACAACTGCTGTCATCTGATCGGGTACCAGCTTGCCGGAGAAAATGCCAATGAGAAGAATCTGATTACCGGAACACGTTACCTGAATGTGGAAGGGATGCTTCCATTTGAAAATATGGTCGCAGATTATGTGCATGAGACCGGGAATCATGTGCTGTACCGCGTGACTCCTGTTTTCGCAGGAGAGAATCTGGTCGCAAGTGGAGTGCAGATGGAGGCCTTTTCTGTAGAGGATAAGGGGGAAGGCATTCGGTTTAACGTATATTGTTATAATTCGCAGCCGGGAATCTCCATTGATTATGCGACCGGAGACAGCAGAAGATCAGGGGAAACGACAGGCAGTAATGAAGCTGGAGAGGTGACTTATATCATAAATAAAGGAACGCGTAAGTTCCACCGGCCGGACTGCAGCAGTGTAAAAAATATGAAAGCCCAAAATAAGCGTGAATATACCGGAAGCCGGGAGGAACTGATCTCAGAAGGATATGATCCGTGTGACAGATGTCAGCCGTAAAAAGATATAAGATTTTACATTTATTTAATGGAAGAAATTTCCTGTGTCATATATAATGATGGCTTGGGAAAAGTCTTTGCCCCAGACAGCATTACAGACTACAAAAGGATGGTAGATAAAATGAGTATCAAACATATATTATTTGATCTGGACGGGACACTTCTCCCGATGGTACAGGATGAATTCGTATCTTATTATATGCCGCTTCTGGCAAAGAATTATATTGCCCATGGAATTGAGATCGAACCGAAATCATTTATAGAGGCGGTATGGAAAGGCTATTATGCAATGGTAAAGAATGATGGAGGCTGCACAAACAGAGAAGCATTCTGGCATTTCATGGATGACTTGCTTCCAATTGAAAGAGAAGAATCGGAAGCAATCGCAACCGAATTTTATGCCAATGATTTCAATCAGGCGATCGTAACGACGAAGCCCAATCCTCTGGCAGATCAGGTGGTTCAGACCGCGAAAGAAAAAGGAATACAGGTCTATCTTGCGACCAACCCGGTATTTCCGCAGTGTGCGACAATGAACCGGATCCGCTGGGCCGGACTGGATGCAGAGGATTTCCGGATCATCACAACTTACGAAGACCAGTATTACTGCAAACCGAATGTAGAATATTTCCGCGAAATCCTGGAACAGTTTGATCTGGATCCTGCCGAATGTCTGATGGTTGGAAACGATGTAGAAGAAGACCTGGCGATCCGGGCACTGGGAGTGAAGACATTTTTACTCACAGACACTATAGAGAACAGGAAGAACCTTCCGATTGAGACAGATTACTCAGGGTCCATGGAAGGACTGCTCGCGTTCGTAAAGCAGATTGAAATTGCAGTGGAAGAATAATGCCGCAGAAAAATATGCGTATTCTGATACATAAAAATGTATAAATAAACAAAAAATAGGAATGGACATTGAATTTCATGATTCCACATGATAGAATATCATTACTAAAAAATGTGCAGATGCACAAAAACAGGGAGTGATATAATGGAAATCAAAAGAGATACTTACTTGCAACAGCTGATTGAGCGTAAAGACAATGGGATGATAAAGGTTATTACCGGTATTCGTAGATGCGGTAAGTCCTTTTTGATTTTTACCATCTTTAAGAGATATCTTTTGGAAAACGGTGTTGATGCTAACCATATTATTGAGATTGCTTTGGATGGCATTGAAAATGAGGAATTGAGAGATCCTAAGGTGTGTTATAAGTACATAAAGGACACCATGAAGGATGATGGTAAATATTATCTCCTTTTGGATGAAGTGCAGTTTATGCCTCGCTTTGAAGAAGTGCTGAACAGCCTACTTCGCATGAGCAATATTGATGTGTATGTGACTGGAAGCAATTCCAGGTTCCTTTCCAGCGATATTGTGACTGAATTTCGTGGCAGAGGAGATGAAATCAGAATTTATCCTCTCTCTTTCGCAGAGTTTTATTCTGCCTATGACGGAGACTATGACGATGCATGGGATGATTATATGATCTACGGTGGACTACCACAGGTCGTAAGTTTCCAGAGTGAACGACAGAAAGCTGAATATTTGAAGAAGATGTTTGCCAATGTATATTTGAAGGATGTTATTGAGAGAAATAAGATTCAAAATGTGGATGAGATAGGTATTCTTGTTGATGTGCTTGCTTTAGCAATCGGAGCACCCACAAATCCGTCGAAAATCGCTAACACTTTCATCAGTGAACGTCAGATGAGCTATACCAACAAGACAATCTCTAAACATATCGAATATCTGGCGGAAGCCTTTTTGATTTCTAAGGCAAGTCGATATGACATTAAGGGGAGAAAGTATATTGGTGCAAATCTAAAATACTACTTTACGGATCTGGGGCTGAGAAATGCCAGGTTGAATTTCAGACAGCAGGAGCCTACTCACATCATGGAAAACATCGTTTATAACGAGTTGCTGGTTCGTGGATATAATGTGGATGTGGGTGTTGTAGATGTGTTTGATAAGGATCAGGAGGGAAAACGTGTCCGCAAGCAGCTGGAGGTTGACTTCGTAGTAAATCAGGGAAACCAGAGATATTATATTCAGGTTGCCTACGACATGAACTCGGAAGAAAAACAGACACAGGAATTTAAGTCTTTGCGTAATATTCCAGATTCCTTCAAGAAAATAGTCATTGTCAACGGAACAAAAAAGCCATGGCGTAATGATGAAGGCTTTGTCATTATGGGAATGAAGTATTTCCTTTTGAATGCGGATAGCTTGAAATTTTAAATAAAATCCATGACTGTTGATCTAAAACGGAGTATCTGTCGTGGACTTTATTATTCTCAGCAAGGATTAGCAGGCATCTATAAAATACCATCATGACACAAATTTGATGTCATTTATTTCAGATATCTATGGTCAGAGGACTGTCAAATAGGAATAACAGTTAATCAGGAAATGATTTTAGAGAATATGATTGCACAAATGCATCAATATTCAGGATGGGGGATATTGGCGAAAACTGGGCGCTTTTGCCCCAAAGATAGGATTCGGAAGCCTGGAAACTGCGAGGTGTGACAGGGGGGTACTGCGAGGCAGAAAAGCAATATATGCCCATTTGAAAATTGATGATAGAAGCTGTGAGATATAAGATATAAGATGCAAGATATGCGATACAAAATATAAGATAAATACAAAGGAGACTGACTATGGATATTCGTAATGCAACAATAGAAGATGTAGAAGCCGTGACTGCAGTAGAAGCCTTATGCTTTCCTGCAGCTGAGGCTGCACCAAAGCAGGAATTTATAGAAAGACTGTCCGCATATCCAGATAGTTTCTGGCTCCTTTTCGACGGGGAAAAGCTTGTGGGATTTGTAGACGGAATGGTCACAGACGATCCGGATCTGACAGATGAAATGTATGAGAAAGCAGATCTGCATGATCCAGATGGAAAATGGCAGATGATCTTCGGAGTCAATACGATTCCGTCTTATCGCAGACAGGGATGTGCGGCCATGCTTCTTAGACAGGCAATTGCAGATGCAAAAGAACGCGGAAAAGCAGGTCTTGTGCTGACCTGTAAAGACAAGCTGCTCCATTATTACGCAAAATTTGGATTCGAAAATGAAGGTGTGTCAGAATCTGTACACGGCGGAGCCGTCTGGTATCAGATGCGCCTGACCTTCGAAAAGTAAAAAAGGGACAGGGGATTTTAAATTTGGGACGGAGGATTTTTAAAAATCCTCCGTCCCAAATTTAAGGTTAATACAGGTAGCGTTCCCTGAGAATGGCAATTTCATTCTTTCCGATTCCGTATTCTTCCTTCACGTAGGTTTCGAAATCCCCGTATTGTTCTTCGATTGCTTGGATGGAGGTCTTCAAGTACTCTTCTTTGACGCAAAGAAGTTCTTCAAGTCCGGGGATATTTGGTATCTGTCTGGTAAATGCCTGATTTTCTTCGCTTCGGTAAACGTTGCTCAGCATATAATCTTCCAATATACAGTCGTCTTGGACGCCGAGTGTCTTCAATATCAGATAAGCTGCAAAACCGGTGCGGTCTTTTCCGGCGGTACAGTGGAAGACGAATGGTGTGCCGTCATGCAGCATAAGATCGAATATTTTCTGATAGGCCTCGTTTTTGAATGGAAGATTCTTATAGATCTCCAGTATGTAATATTTCAGATTGGAGAGTGCTCCGCTTCGGATCAGGTCTTCCATGTCAAGATTTCCCTGATATGGAGTATCAAGTGCGATTGCGCTGCAGTGGATATAATGACATCCGTCTATCGCTTCATCTGGACACTTTTGCGCTTCTATGTCACTTCGGAGATCCAGAATGTTTTTGACACCCAGCTTTTGGAATTCCTGTCTGTCTGAATCTGAAGAAAATGTAATCGGGGCGCTTCGGTAGAAACATCCGTATCGTACCTGACGCCCGTCCTGGCTTTTATACCCACCGATATCGCGGAAATTTGTGATATGTATTTTGCTAATAAGTTGTTTCATAGGATCTCTTCTTTCTGATATGTTTTGTGATTATTCTAGAATATTTTTCAAGAAGAATCAAGAAAATGAGCTGTTGCGTTGTCATGGAGTATAGATAAATGTTATAATGATACAAATATATCTATACTATCTATAGTAGGAAAAGAATACTATGATTATTGGGGCAAAATGGATCATTACAGGAGACGGGAAAACAGTTCTGGAGAATGAAGCTGTGCGAATCGATGAGATGGGGAAGATTGCGCAGATCGGACAACTCTGTGATCTGAAGGAGGCATGGCCGGAAGAGGAAGTGAAGGATTATGGGGAAGCAACAATTCTTCCGGGAATGTGTGATATGCACTGTCATCTTGGATACTGGTACAGCCAGCCGGACAGCTTCAATTATAATGAGCAGATGATCATGCTCTATGCGTTGCAGCATGCGCAGGCAGCATTTACAAAAGGAATCACGAGTGTGCGTGACTGCTATTCTCCGCATGGAATCTGCCGCAGCTTAAAATTAGCAGAAAGTAAGGGATTTATTACCATTCCGAGAATCACGCATGTTGGAGAAGGAATGTGTATGAGTGGTGGTCACTGCTGGGATGAAGTTGTTCAGGTGGACGTCCCGTGGGAAATCCGGAAAGAAATCCGCAAACAGGTAAGAGATGGGGCAGAGTGGATCAAACTTCTCTCCAGTCACAGATCTCATATTCCGGAATATACGCAGGAAGAGCTGGATGCAGCTGTTGATGAGTGCCACAGAAGAGGTATTAAATGTGTGGTTCATGCAGGAACACATCCGACGATCCAGATGTGCATAGATGCCGGATTCGATACGATTGAGCATGGAACATTCCTCAAAGTGGAGCAGGCAGAGCAGATGAAGGAAAAAGGAATTGCATGGACACCAACGATCTTCGCATATACATCTCTGTATGAGACCTGCAAAAAGAATATCGAAGAAGGAAATGCAGATGTATTCAGTGACCCTGTAGCGGCAAAAGAGCAGAGAGATTTTGCGTTCTACCAGCCGGCATATGAAGCATATCGTGACAATTTTAAGAAATTATATGATACGGGAGTTACCGTTTGTACAGGCAGTGATATGGTAATGTACGGTGCACCTGTACTGCCGGTACAGCAGGAATTGACCTACATGGTGAAGTATGGCATCACCCCGGTACAGGCAATCCAGACTGCAACTGCGAATCCGGCAAAGGTTCTTGGCAAAGAAAACGAGCTTGGAATGATCAAAGAAGGGCTTCTTGCAGACATTACAGTAGTAGATGGAAATCTGAGTCAGGATATCAATTGTATTTTTAATACAAACACTGTATTTCTGGGTGGAAAAAAGGTCTACGAACAGGGAACAAGATACGTATAAAATAAGATGCTTTTCTCTTTATAGGAACTTCATATATTTATAATAGAGATCAACTTGTTTTTATAATGAAAGAGGACTATAATATGTTCTATCTGTAAAAGATAATTCATAGTAAAAGGAGAGAAAGCTTATGAAATATGTATGTGATGTATGCGGATGGGAATATGATGAGGAAGCAGGATATCCGGAAGGTGGAATCGCACCGGGAACCAAGTGGGAAGACGTTCCGGAAGATTTTGAATGCCCACTCTGCCAGGTAGGAAAAGATCAGTTTTCAGCAGAATAAATGAAAGAAAAAGGAACTGCTTAGGCAGTTCCTTTTTGGAATTCTTAAGGAGATATGCGAGATGATGAAGATCCGTTGTGTGGTGGAACGAATTACATATCAGAATCCGGAAAATGGGTATTCTGTTCTTAAAGTAGCTGTCAAAGGATATCAGGATCTGATACCGTTAGTAGGGAATCTTCTGGATGCTACGGTTGGTTCTGTCCTTCTGGTAGAAGGAAACTGGAAGGTGGATGCAAAGTATGGAAGGCAGTTCATTGCCGAACGCTGGGAAGAGACGATGCCTGCGACGATATATGGAATCGAGAAGTATCTTGGTTCTGGTCTGATCAAAGGAGTTGGTCCGAAATTTGCGAAGCGGATCGTCTATCAGTTTGGAACGGATACGCTGGAAGTGATCGAGACAGATCCCAGGCGTCTTCTGGAAGTGCCTGGAATCGGGAAAAAGCGAGTAGATCAGATTCAAGAGAGCTGGGAACGGCAAAAGGAGATTAAAAATGTCATGCTGTTTTTACAGGATCACGGTGTCAGCACCTCGTTTGCAGCAAAGATATACCGACATTACGGGAATGAAAGTATCGAAAAAGTGAAGGAAAATCCATACCGTCTGGCAGATGATATCTGGGGGATCGGCTTTAAAACTGCGGATGGCATTGCGGAAAAGCTGGGATTCCAGAAGGAAGCTTTTGTGCGTTTGAGGAGTGGACTGATGTACACATTAAGTGCTTTGGCGGATGAAGGACATGTGTATGCAGAAAAGGAGCAGGCGATAGCGAAAGCCTCGGAGCTGCTGGAGGCAGAAGAGAGTACTCTGACCATGACGATGGATGAGATGCTAAGATGTGGCGATCTGATCCAGGAAGAAGGAGCCGTGTATCTTCCAGCTTTTTATTATGCCGAGACAGGAGTGGCGAACAAGCTTCGAAAACTTATGAGAGAACCCGGAGGAGACCGCTTGTGGGTGCGGCTTTCAGAAGCGAAGAAAAAGAGTGGGAACGATCGGCTGTCTGTGGATGTTAGCAGGATTGAGCAGATTGTAGGAATGCAGTATGATGAGATTCAGGCAGAAGCGATCCGTAGAGCCGCAGATTCTAAGGTCATGATTTTGACTGGCGGTCCCGGAACTGGCAAGACAACGACTACACAGGGAATCATTGCTGCATTTCGTGCATATGGACTGAAGATACTGCTTGCGGCACCGACCGGGCGTGCGGCTAAACGTATGGAAGAAACGGTTGGACTGGAGGCGAAGACCATTCATCGCCTGTTAGAATATAAGCCTCCGGAAGGATATCAGAAGAATGAAGAACATCCACTGGAAGGGGATGTCTTGATCGTGGATGAATGCTCGATGATCGATACGATTCTGATGAATTCTTTGCTTAAGGCAATTCCGGATTCCATGCGCCTGATTCTGGTAGGTGATATCGATCAGCTGCCTTCTGTCGGAGCCGGAAATGTATTAAGAGATATGATTGATTCCGGGCAGTTCCCTGTTATCCGGCTGACAAGGATCTTCCGGCAGGCACAGGAGAGCCGGATCATTATGAATGCGCACCGGATCAATGCAGGGAAGATGCCGGATCTTTCCAATGGAAAAACTACGGATTTCTTTTTCATACAGAAGGAAGACCCAGAAGAAGCTGTAAAAGAAGTGGTGGATCTGGTACAGCGTAAATTATCTCATTATTATCATGTGCCGCCGGCGCAGATTCAGGTGCTGACACCGATGCAGCGTGGGATTGTCGGGGCGGCGAATCTGAATCTGGCACTGCAGGAGACACTGAATCCTCAGGGAGAAGGTCTTCGCCGCAGTGGTTCGGTTTTCCGGATCCATGATAAGGTCATGCAGATCAAAAATAATTATGATAAGGAAGTGTTTAATGGAGATATTGGGATCATTGATGCGGTAGATCTGGAAGAACGGACATTAACGGTGAAGTATGAAGAGAGGTACGTCGAGTATGATGTGACAGAACTGGATGAGCTGGTGCATGCTTACGCAACGACGATTCACAAGGCTCAGGGTTCAGAGTATCCGATCGTTGTGATGCCGGTGTTGATGAATCATTATGTCATGCTCCAGAGAAATCTGATCTATACCGGGATTACACGGGCGAAAAAAATACTCGTCCTCGTTGGGACGAAGAAGGCGTTATCTTATGCAGTGAGAAATGTGACGGTTACGAAACGAAACACTATGTTAAAAGAACGCCTTGCAGGAACCACAGGGCTGAATCTGCCCGGTGAATCGCAAAGCGTTCCAGGAAAATAATATTTTGTATTGGTTCAGAACCATTTTTTATAGATTTTCTCCGTTTGTCAGAATTGTTTCCTGATACCAGTAAGCGCTGTCTTTGGGAATACGCTCCTGATTGCGGTAATCTATATAAACCAGACCGAAACGTTCCTCATATCCGCTGTGCCACTCGTAGTTATCGGTAAAGGCCCAGTGCAGATAGGCGAGTACGGGAATTCCCTCTGCGCAGGCCTGCCGAAGTTCGATCAGATAACGGTGCAGGAAATCAATCCTGTCAGGATCGTGGACTTTCCCATCCAGATAGATCTTATCATTACAGCTCAGCCCGTTTTCGGATATGATCATCGGCAGATGAAAGCGGTCGTAGATGAGTCTCGGACCCCAGTACAGGACTTCCGGCGTAACCGGCCATTTGAGTGCGGTTCTGGGGTAACCGGGATATTTTTCTGCGATCTGGTATCTGCCATGTTCATCCAGACACATTTCGTGTCCGTTATAGATGTTCAGCGCAATAAAATCTAATGGCTGTGCAATGGTTTTCAAATCTTCTTTGGGAATGTTTCTGGAAGGTTCTGCCCATGGAGAATGGGGGTCTTCCGGGTAATGTCCTAGGCAAATTGGATCTAAAAACCACTGGTGATTAAAGAACCATCCAGGATTTTCAGAGGCTGGCAGGGAGAGAAAGCTTGCATCTCGGGCTTCCTGTGGAATGTCTTTGGTTTTTCGATCCGGATAGGCGAGATTTCCAGTGGAGGCCGCTCCGATCATGGCGTCAGGAATGTGCTTACGAATAGCCCTGCATGCAAGCCCGTGTGCCAACATTAGATCATGCCATACAGTAAACATATCTTCGGGAGATAGTAGGATCCCAGGGGCGTGATTCCCAAAACCATGTCCCATTCCAACAATACACTGCGGTTCGTTGATTGTAATGAAGTGGGAAACCCTGCCTTTAAAATGAGAGGCTACCAGATCGGAATATTTGGCAAAAGCATATGCAGTTTTACGGTTCTGCCAACCACCCTGATCCTGTAGATATTGTGGAAGATCCCAGTGATACAGGGTGATCCATGGCTCGATACCGCGGCTGATACAGCCATCGACCAGACGGTCATAATAATCCAGTCCCGCAGGGTTTACGTTATCTGTTTCGTCTGGGAGGATACGGGACCAGGCGATACTGAACCGGTAATGTCTGATCCCAAGATTATGCATAAGATTCAGATCCGTTTCGTACAGATGATATGCATCGCAGGCAATATCCCCTGTATGTCCGTTATAAGTTTTTCCGGGAATATGGCTAAAGGTATCCCAGATAGAGGGACTTTTTCCGTCTTCGGATGGGGCTCCTTCTATCTGATAAGCGGCACTTGCAGTGCCCCACATAAAATTTTCAGGAAAATGCATATGAACCCTCCTGTTATTTGTTTCCCATAGTCACATATACTTCACAGATGTCTTCTTTTTCAGGGATCGGAATCACGTTCCCGGATACTTTCTTCCCATCAACCGTCATATTTATTACACCTTTTTCTACTTTTGCAGAATTATCTACATGAATATGGTATGTGACACCGCGGTAGATACGGTCACAGGTAAATGATTCCAGAGTGTCCGGAATGCAAGGATCAATACGAAGTCCATCCAGGGTCGGCTGGATTCCAAGAATGTACTGACTGATGCATGTAAATGTCCAGGCTGCAGTGCCGGTGAGCCAACTGTTCTTGCCCTCTCCGTGTGTCGGAGCATCGCATCCTGCCACCATCTGACAGTAAACATAAGGTTCTGTACGGTGAATCTCACTGATGTCTTCCAGATAAGCCGGGCAGGTTTTTTTATATACTTCAAAAGCGCGGTTCCCATGACCGAGTACGGTTTCAGCACATGCAATCCAAGGATTATTGTGGCAGAAGATTCCGGCATTTTCTTTGTATCCTGGAGGATAAGAAGTGATTTCACCTAACTCCACATGATAGCGTGTATAAGCCGGTTGTAAAAGTACAATGCCGTATTTTGTTTCCAGGCGTTTTTCTACACTTTCCAGAGCAGTAGCAGCTTTTCCATTTTCAACTCCGATTCCGGCCATGACACACATACCCTGTGGTTCAATGAAGATCTGTCCTTCTTCACAGACATGGCTTCCGACCGGATCAGAGTAAGCATCATAAGCACGGATAAACCATTCGCCGTCCCAGCCGGCATTTAATACGGTTTCTTCCATTTCTGCCACTTCACGCTCTGCAGCAGCGGCTTCTTCTATAAGAGCAAGATGTCTGCATAATTCTGCATATTCTTTCCCATATTTGACAAACATACCGGCGATAAAGACGCTTTCTGCAACTGGACCTTCACTCGGCCCCGTGGTCTGGAAACTTTCACCAGGCACTTCTGAGAAACAGTTCAGATTCAGACAGTCATTCCAGTCTGCACGTCCGATTAAAGGGAGCTTATGTGGTCCTTTATGAGTGACTGTATATTGGAAACTTCGCCGCAGATGTTCCATGAGCGGTGCTGCTTTAGAAAAATCACTGTCAAAGGCACAAGGCTCATCTAAAATAGAGAAATCACCGGTCTCACGAAGATAAGCGCAGGTTCCGGCAATCAGCCACAATGGGTCATCATTGAATCCGCTTCCGACATCCATGTTTCCTTTCTTGGTCAGAGGCTGATACTGATGATAGGTGCTGCCATCTTCAAATTGTGTATTTGCAATGTCAATAATACGTTCCCTTGCGCGGTCCGGAATCAGATGAACAAAACCGAGCAGATCCTGGCAGGAATCCCGAAATCCCATACCACGGCCCATACCACTTTCATAATAACTGGCACTTCTGCTCATGTTGAAAGTAACCATACACTGATACTGGTTCCAGATATTTACCATCCGGTTCAACTTTTCATCCGGTGTATTTACAGAAAAAGCAGAAAGTAGTTTTTCCCAGTATGTTTTAAGCTCACTGAAGGCGGCAGCAATCTGCTCGTCCGTCTGGTATTTTGCAAGCATTTCTCTGGCAGGCGACTTATTGATGATGCCAGGAGCTTCGAATTTCTGGTCATTTGGATTTTCACAATATCCAAGAACAAAAATATAAGAAGCAGAAGCACCCGGAGCCAGTGTAAGGTGCAGATGATGACTTCCTACCGGAGCCCAGCCATGGGCGATACTGTTCTTGCTCTGACCGGAGATGACAACTTCCGGATTGGAAAAACCATGATAAGCGCCAACGAATGCGTCGCGGCTGGTATCGAATCCACAGATTTCTCGGTTCACAGAGTAGACAGCATAATGATTCCGACGTTCCCGATATTCTGTTTTATGATAGATGGTATTTCCAATGACTTCTACTTCACCGATGGAGAAGTTGCGTTGAAAATTGGAAGAATCATCCATCGCATTCCAGAGACAGAATTCAATAAAGCTGAAGATATCTAGTTGCTTTTCGCTCTTGCTGTGGTTTGTCAAAACAAGATGGTTAATTTCGCAATTATCGTTTACCGGGACAAATGCAGTCAGCTTTGCCTGGAGCTGATCTTTAGTACTGTCAATAATCGTATATCCAAGACCATGCCGGCAGGCGTAAGAATCCAGTTCCGTCTGGACCGGCTGCCATCCCGGATTCCAGACAGTTTCTCCATCTTTAATATAATAGTATCGTCCACCGGAATCCTGTGGACAATTATTATAGCGGTATCTGGTCAGGCGGAGAAGTTTCGCGTCTTTATAGAAAGAATAGCCTCCGGCTGTATTGGAGATCAGGCTGAAAAAATCTTGTGAACCGAGGTAATTAATCCATGGAAGAGGCGTTTTAGGATCGGTTATGACGTATTCTTTATTCTTGTCATCAAAATATCCATATTTCATATAATTATCCTCCATAACTATAACTTTGTCAGTTGTAATATGTTAATATGCATGAGCGAATACGTTTTCGCTCTATTCTAAACCAATTATAATTGCGACTGTATGAATTGTAAATAAAAAATAAATATCAAAAACAAAATTAGTAAAAATGCACAAAAAATACAAATAAACATTGGTGGATTATGAGGGTTGACGAAATCACGAAAACGATTTAGAATAAAAATACGAAAACGTATTCGAGATGCTTTTCAGAGACACAGGACATCCAAAGAAAGGAGTTAGCATGGTAACAATCAAAGACATTTCCAAACAATGTGGTGTATCTCCTGCAACGGTCAGCAAGGCACTGAATGGATATGGAGACATTAGCAGTGAGACGGCGGAAATGATTCGGCGGACAGCTCAAGAAATGCACTATATGCCGAATGCAGCTGCCAGACAGCTGAAAACGAATATGTCGCATAATATTGGAGTTTTGTTTGTAGATGATACGATGTCTGGCCTGACTCATGAATACTTTTCAGCAATACTCAACAGTGCAAAGGAAGAAGCAGAACGCCTGGGGTATGATATTACATTTATCAGCCGCAATGTTGGAGGAAATAATACTTCTTTTGTGGAACACTGCAGATATCGGAAATGTGATGGTGTGCTGATTGCCAGTGTGGATTTTCAAAGTGAACCGGTAAGAGAACTGGTTGAAAGTGAATTCCCGACAGTAACAATTGATTTTTCTTATAATAATCAAAGCAGTGTCTTGTCCGATAATGTGGAAGGCGCGTATAGGTTAACAGAATATCTGATTGAAAAAGGACATCGAAAGATCGCATTTATCCATGGAGAAAAGACTTCTGTTACAGAGAAACGTCTGGTCGGTTTTTTTCGGGCCTGTGAAGATAATGGTATTGATGTGCCGGAAGAATATGTCCTGGAAGGAAGATATCATGATCCAAAAGCATGTGAAGTGTTGACTGAGAAACTTATGCAGATGGAGACTCCGCCAACAGTCATTATGTATCCCGATGATTATTCTTATCTGGGAGGATTAAGACAACTGGAAAAAATGAATTTATCTGTACCAGAAGATATCAGTGTTGCCGGATATGATGGTATTAATCTTTCACAGGTTTTACGTCCAAGATTGACGACCTATTTTCAGGATGCAGAAATGATTGGAAAACGTTCCATGCAGAAATTGGTGGAATCCATTGAAAGTAAAAAAACTTGTATTGTTGAGCAGATTATGGTATCTGGAAAATTACTCGAAGGTCATAGTGTAAAACAGTTATAGCAGATATTGTTATACTGGTAATTTATATTTCAAAAGGAGGAAATATTATGAAGAAACGTATGAAAAAGATTGCAAGCTTATTCTTAGCTGCAACAATGGTTCTTTCTCTTGCGGCTTGTGGATCCAGTGAAAAGGAATCCGGCGGAGATGAATCTGCACAAGAGGAAAGCGGAAGCGAAAGCACTGAAGAAGGTAAAGTTTTAAATATCTGGTGCTGGAATGATGAGTTCCAGAGCCGTTTTAACGACTATTATCCGGAAGTGAAAGAAATTGCGGACGATAAGTCCACAACAACCCTGAATGATGGTACAGTTGTAAAATGGACGATCAACCCAAATGAAAATAACAACTATCAGAATAAACTGGATGAAGCACTTTTGAATCAGGAATCTGCAGATGCAGACGACAAGATTGATATCTTCCTGATTGAAGCAGACTACGCTTTGAAATATGTTGATTCTGAATATACGGTTGACGTTGTTAATGATATTGGATTAACAGAAGATGATATGGCTGATCAGTATCAGTACACCAAGGATATCGTTACAGATTCTAATGGCGCAATCAAAGGTACAACATGGCAGGCAACACCTGGATTGTTCGCTTATCGCCGCTCTATCGCAAAAGACGTTCTTGGAACCGATGATCCGGACGAAGTACAGGCAGCGCTTTCTGATTGGGATAAATTCAATGCAGTAGCTGAGCAGGCATCTGCAAAGGGTTATAAGATGCTTTCCGGCTACGATGATTCTTACCGTACATTCTCTAATAATGTATCTGCACCATGGGTTGACGGAACAAAGGTTGTTGTTGATGCGAATCTTATGAACTGGGTTGACCAGACGAAAGAATTTACAGATAAAGGCTACAACAATAAAACATCTCTCTGGGATGACGGATGGGCAGCAGACCAGGGACCGGACGGTGACGTATTTGGCTTCTTCTATTCTACATGGGGAATTAACTTCACGCTGTTAGGAAACTCTCTGGCAGATCCGGATGGAGAGCAGGCAGTTGGTAATGGTATCTATGGTGATTATGCAGTTTGTGAGGGACCAGAACCGTATTACTGGGGCGGAACATGGATCTGTGCAGCAGCCGGAACAGATAATACAGCAACTGTAAAAGACGTTATGGAAAAACTGACATGTGATTCTGATATTATGAAGCAGATTACTCTGGATACACAGGATTACACGAACAACAAGACTGCTATGAACGCAATCGCAGAAGATCCTGAGTTTGGTTCAGACTTCCTTGGCGGACAGAATCATATCGCACTGTTTGCTGAAGCAGCTGAAAAGATCGACATGAGCAATGCTGGTAAGTATGATCAGGGATGTAACGAAAAATTCCAGGCAGCATTTAAAGATTACTTTGACGGATCTGTTGATATCGATACCGCAAAAGCAAACTTTGAAACAGCTATCATGGAACTGTATCCAAACTTAACAGAAGTTGTATGGCCGTAGTTCATAGATAGTAAGATACGAGGTGGGCTTGCCCCACCTCGTTTTTTAAAAAATGCAGGATATAGTTATGAAAGGAGGATGAGAAAATGGAAGTACCAGCTAAGAAAGCCAAGAAAAGAAAACAAAATGTAAGCTATGGAAAATGGGGATACATTTTTATCCTGCCTTTCTTTCTTACTTTTTTGATTTTTCAGTTGATTCCATTGATCTCAACTGTATATTATAGTTTTTTTGAATATTATCGTGACGGTTTAACTGTTGTAGGCCCGAATTTTGTAGGCCTTGAAAATTATAAAACATTACTTGCCTCTGATATGCCGAAATACATGGGGAATACTGTGATCATGTGGCTGATCGGATTCATCCCGCAGATTATTGTATCTCTGGTACTGGCAGCATGGTTTACCGATACCAGGCTGAGAATCAAAGGAAAACAGTTCTTTAAAGTGGTCATTTATATGCCGAACCTGATTATGGCAAGTGCCTTCGCAATGTTATTCTTTGCATTATTTTCAGATAACGGACCTGTGAATTCAGCATTGATGTCTATGGGGCTTATACAGGAACCAATCCGGTTTTTCTCATCCGTACTTGGAACGAGAGGACTGGTCGGATTAATGAATTTCCTGATGTGGTTTGGAAATACAACGATTCTTTTGATGGCGGCAGTTATGGGAATCAGTCAGTCTCTGTTTGAAGCCGCGGAACTGGATGGATGCAATCACAGACAGATTTTCTTTAAGATTACGCTTCCGATGATTCGTCCGATCCTGGTATATGTATTAATTACTTCAATGATTGGTGGTATCCAGATGTTCGATGTACCACAGATCTTAACTAACGGAAAAGGAAGCCCGAACCGTTCTACCACTTCTATTATTATGTTGTTGAACAATCATCTGTATAGCAAGAATTATGGTATGGCCGGTGCACTTTCAGTAATCCTGTTCATTATATGTGCAATCCTGTGTATTGCAGTTTATTTCACATTGAACAAGGATGATGGCAATGGATATACGAAGAAAAAGAAAGGAGGCAAAAGAAAATGAAGAAAAATCAGAAAAAGCATAATGGCCGGACAATCCTGGCGTATATTGTACTCATATTTTTGACTTTCCTTTGTTTGTTCTTCTTCTATATATTAATTATCAATTCCACCAGGAATCATTTCCAGATTCAGAGAGGATTTTCCTTCCTTCCGGGGAAATCGTTTCTGAAGAATCTGAAAAATGTGTTGAATGATGCGAATATTCCGGTGCTTTCCGGTATTAAAAACAGTCTGATCGTATCAACTATGACTGCAATCCTGGCAACTTATTTTTCTGCCATGACTGCGTATGGATTGTATGCGTATAACTTTAAACTTAAAAAACCAGCATTTATTTTTATCTTGCTAATTCTTGTAATGCCGACACAGGTAACCGCACTTGGATTTGTAAGATTGATTACAAAAATGAATCTGATGGATACTCTGTATCCGCTCTTTCTACCATCGATTGCATCTCCTGCAGTATTTTATTTTATGTATAGTTACATGCAGTCGAGCCTTCCACTGGAACTGGTAGAAGCAGCACGGATCGACGGAAGCGGTGAATTCCGAACATTTAATCACATTGTTATCCCGGTCATGAAACCGGCACTGGCAGTACAGGCGATTTTCGCATTTGTAAATGCTTGGAATAATTACTTTATTCCTGCCCTTATTATTACGAGCAACAAGAAGAAGACACTCCCAATCCTGATTGCAGCGCTTCGAAGTGCAGACTTCTTAAAGTTCGATATGGGAAAAGTGTATATGCTGATCACGATTGCGATTGTTCCGATCATCATCGTTTACATTCTGCTTTCAAAATACATTGTCGCAGGCGTAACGCTTGGTGGTGTAAAAGAATAAAGAACATGATAGAGAAGATGTCCACTGGTAGTAATCGGTGGGCATTTTTTTGAATGTATAGAAGGTCATCATAAGGAACTGTCATTTGTTTTATAAGAAAATGTAATTTGGATTTCACAAAAAAGTGATTGACTTCTAGTAAATCCGTGATATGATTCATATGGTGTTTTTAAGGGAATGAAAGATTGGAATGATTTACGAGGTGAAGTATGGATTATAACAGAATATTACAAGGGATTCTCGACATTGGTGAAGCAATGTTGGAAAGCGGTGCGGAAAATTTCAGACTGGAAGACAGCCTTTATAGAATGTGCAAGAGTTACGGGTGCAAAAAATATGATGTGTATGCGATTCCGAGCAACATTCAGATCACGATTGAGACACCTGACGGTGAGATTATTACACAGATCCGTCATATTGAATCAACGGAACTGAATTGTGACCGGCTGGACTATCTGAATAATTTATCCAGATATGTATGTGAGAATAAACCGGATGCAGATGAGCTGCATGAGAAATACCTGGAAGTTATGAACCGGAAAAAACAGCATCCGGCTGCAAAATATTTTGCAGGTGTCATGGGTGGTACTGGATTCGCGATATTTTTTGGGTGTAATTTTATGGATGCGATCGTTGCAACGGTTGTGTCATTAATGATTGTTATTGTTGGCAAGTGGCTGAGTAAACGAGAGAGCAATCTGATGTTTTATAATACGATCCTGGCATTTTTGTCTGAAGTGATCATTATTTTAGCTGTCCGCCTGGGAATCGGAGATCATCCGGATCGTATCATGATCGGTATTGTTATGCTGCTGATCAGTGCACTTGGAATCACAAATGGAATCCGAGATCTTCTGCAGAGAGATTTTATTTCCGGATTTTTAAATATTATGAATTCCCTGCTTGGTGCGGCAGGTATTGTATTTGGAATTGCGTTTGCCATGTTGATACTGAATGGAGTATCTTCTGATGGATTTATCATTTCGCACAGTGTTTCCGTACAGCTGATTTCCTGTACGATTGCATGTACCGGATTTGCACTTTGGTTCCAGGTCCGTGGAAGACAGGTGTTTTATTCCAGTGTCGGTGCGTTCTTTACTTGGGCAATTTATCTGATTGTTTACGAGATTGAACCGAGCAATTTCCTCGCAACATTAATTGCAGCGGTTTTTGTTGCGACATATGCATTTATTATGTCAAGAATAAACAAAGCTCCGTCAACGATCTTCCTGACAGCGCCGGTATTCCCGCTGATTCCTGGACCGAATCTGTATTATATGATGTATGGATGTCTGACCAGGGATATGACTCTGGCGTTTAATGAGACTGTGATTCTGCTTGCAACGTGCCTGGCAATTGCGTTAGGATTTAACATTGTAGATATCGGATCCAGAATGGTGATGCATGCGTTGAAAAGAGAATTCCGTATCGGAAAGTCGGATCCGTTTGCGCGCCGTTCCTAGTGAAACGGGTATTTGAGGTTGACATTTTGAAATTCATATAATATGATAAGAATTAATTAAAGATTCTGATTACTGACGGATAATTGTGGAGTACCACAGGGGAATCAGGATTTCAATTGGCCGACCGTCTGGGCAACATTTATCCTAAAAGATAAGTGTTGTCCTTTTTTGTTTTACGGAGTATGAAAAGATCACTGGTGGGACAGAAAAGGATGTATCTAGAAAATACGAATTGTAAATTCAAGGAGGAAACAGAAAGATGAAAACAGACATTGAGATTGCACAGGAATGTACCATGGAGCCAATCACAGCCATTGCACAAAAAGCAGGAATTGAGGATGAATATCTGGAACAGTATGGAAAGTATAAAGCAAAGATCGATTACAACCTGTTAAAAAACACAGATAAGAAAGACGGAAAGCTGGTGCTTGTTACGGCAATCAATCCGACACCGGCAGGAGAAGGAAAGACGACGACAACGGTAGGGCTTGCAGATGCAATGCAGAGATTAGATAAGAAGGTTATGGTTGCTCTTCGCGAGCCATCATTAGGACCAGTATTTGGAATCAAAGGAGGAGCGGCCGGAGGCGGATATGCACAGGTAGTACCGATGGAAGATATTAATCTGCACTTTACCGGTGATTTTCACGCAATCGGTGCTGCAAATAACTTATTGGCAGCGATGTTAGACAATCATATTTACCAGGGAAATGAACTGAACATTGATCCGAGAAAGATTGTATGGAAACGTTGCGTGGATATGAATGACCGACAGCTTCGATTTGTAACGGATGGACTGGGCGGCAGAGTCAATGGTGTACCGAGAGAGGATGGATATGACATCACGGTTGCTTCTGAAATTATGGCGGTTCTGTGTCTGTCTAAAGATATCACTGATCTGAAAGAGAGACTGGGACGCATTATCGTAGGATATACTTACGGAAAAGTATCTGAGCAGAAGCCGGTAACTGCGCATGATCTTCATGCAGAAGGAGCAATGTGTGCCCTGCTAAAAGATGCATTGAAACCAAATCTGGTACAGACACTGGAGCACGTACCTGCAATCGTTCATGGCGGACCATTTGCCAATATTGCACATGGATGTAATTCTGTTACAGCAACCAGAATGGCAATGAAATTATCTGATTATACAATTACAGAAGCAGGATTTGGTGCAGATCTGGGCGCAGAAAAATTCCTGGATATCAAGTGCCGTATGGCAGGAATTCATCCGGATGCAGTCGTAGTCGTGGCAACAGTCCGTGCACTGAAATACAATGGCGGTGTTCCGAAGACAGAATTGAATCAGGAGAACCTGGAAGCACTGGAAAAGGGACTTCCGAATCTGATGAAGCACGTAAGTAACATTAAGAATGTGTATGGCCTTCCTTGTGTAGTTGCAATCAATGCATTCCCGACCGATACAAAGGCGGAACTTGATCTGGTCGAGGCAAAATGTAAGGAAGTTGGTGTAAATGTTGCACTTTCAGAAGTATGGGCAAAAGGCGGTGAAGGCGGCATTCAGCTGGCGGAAGAAGTTATTCGCCTGTGTGAAGAGCCGAACGACTTCCATTATAGTTATGAACTGGAAGGGACGATTGAAGAAAAACTGGATCAGATTGTTCAGAAAGTATATGGTGGAAGAAAAGCAGTTCTGACACCGGCAGCGCAGAAACAGGCAAAACAGCTGACAGATCTTGGATTCGGCAACTGTCCGATCTGTGTGGCAAAGACGCAGTACAGCCTGACAGATGATCCGACAAAGCTTGGAGCACCGAAGGATTTTGATATTACAGTCCGTAATCTTAAGATGTCTGCAGGAGCTGGATTTATCGTGGCATTGACTGGAGATATCATGACAATGCCTGGCCTTCCGAAAGTACCGGCTGCGGAAAGAATTGATGTTGATCCGGATGGAAAGATTACAGGTTTGTTCTAGGATGGGTAATATGGTCGGAGGAATCTTTTTTTGTGGCAATTCCGTACTATCTGATATCCTTAGAGAAGTAAATGGTTCTTAGAAACGCAGAATGTGTTGGGAATAATGGTGCAAAAATAACAGAAAAGAATGGGAATGGTGCAGCTATGAGATACGTTTTGGGGGGACGACTGGAAGAATACCAGGAAGGAGTGATGGCGCCGGATGCGCCGTCAGTGTTTCTTACAACGTCACATAATGCCAGGACGGTCATGGAAGAAGCAGGAATCATATATGAAGGAGATATCAGGCTTTCTGAGGTTGCCTTTTGTAAACTGGAGACCCAGCAGGAATGTCTGGCTGGTTCTTTGTGTATTCCGAAGCTTCTGGACGTGTTGGGAAGCAGATATAAGATCTTGTTTTTTATCAACCGGCAGCATATTGTTATTGTAGATGATGAAGAGTTTTCTTATCGGCTGATACGAAGAATTAAAAGAAAGAGAACAAAACAAGGAGAGACGAAAGAAAAGTTCGTTTACAATTTTATTCTGGAATTTATCAGCAGGGATCTGGAACTGCTGGGGAGATATGAAAAAGAGATCATGGATCTGGAGGAACAAGTCATGAGCGGAAATATTCAGGAATTTCACAGCAAGATTATGCCGATCCGCAGAGCACTTCTGACGCTTCGCAGTTATTATGACGAAATTATGGATGTAGGAAAAGAACTGGAAGAAAATGAAAATGGTTTCTTTGCTAAGAAGCAATTAAAGTATTTCGGAGTTGTCACAGACCGTGCTGACCGTTTGATGGGAAAAGCGTCGCATCTTTTGGAGTATGCCCAGCAGGTGCGAGACGCGTATCAGGCACAGGTTGATGCTCAGCAGAACAGCAATATGCAGTTTTTGACAGTGATTTCTACAATATTTTTCCCGCTTACATTGATCACGGGATGGTATGGAATGAATTTCCAGAATATGCCGGAACTTCAGAGTGGATATCCTGGAGTCATTATACTGAGTGTTATAGTTGTGGTGATATGCATTATCCTTTTTAAGAAAAAGAA